>JBOHTT010000098.1:0-20043 GCA_050733775.1 Vulcanimicrobiaceae bacterium | reverse complement strand
AACCAGAGGCGAGTGAGCGTTTTTCAGGAGAGAAAAACGCGAACGTCCGGCGAGGGGAACGTCACCGCTCCGAACCCCGCGAGGAACGTGGCGCGCCGCCGTGCGTGAGAACGCCGCTCCGAACCCGTAAGGTGAAACTACTCGCCGCTGACGGTCATTTCGGCGACGCGGAATGACGGCGAGACGATCGCGCCGTCGAAGCGGAGGTCGTTCGCGACCGCATCGATGCCCGGTAGAATGCCCGTAAGGAAGTTCGATGCGATCGTGACGCCGTCGACCGGCGTCGTGAGCTCGCCGTTTTCGATGAGGACGCCGCTCGCGCCGCGGCTGTAGGTGCCGCTCGCGGTTTCGGTTGCGAACCCGATGATCGCGAGCACCAAAAGCCCGCGTTTCGTTTTCGCAATCAATTCCTCGAGCGACATCGTTCCGGGCTCGAGATAGAAATTGTTCGGGCCGATGCCGCCGCCGGATCCGTTGCCCGTCGAGCGCGCGCCCAGCTTCCGCGCGTAATACGTATCGTACAGGTGCGTCTTGAGCACGCCCTTCTCGAACACGATGGTGCGCTGCGTCGGCACGCCCTCGCCGTCGAAGGGCGATGTGCCCATGCCGGCCGGCAAACGTCCGTCGTCGACGAGGGACAGCAGATCGCTGCCGACCTTTTCACCGATGCGATCCGCGAGGTACGAATTGTCGATCGCAACGTTCGCCGCATTGACTGCAGTAAAAATGTCGCCGAGCACACCCGCCGCGACGTCGCGCTCGAAGATGACCGGCATCTTTTGCGTCGGAATTGTCTTCGCGCCGAACAAGCTCAAGACTCGCGACGCCGCGCGCTGCGCGACTTCGCTTGCACTCTCGCAATCCGCCCACGAGCGCGCTGCGGTGCCGTAGCTGGCGGTTCGTTTCGTGTCGCCATCACGAGCGACGGGATGCGCGCTGCGACTCGCGCTCGTAAAGCGATATCCCGAGCGAACGCCGGCCGAATTCACAAACCCGAGCGCGGCGAGGCCGTCGGCAACGTACGAACCGTTTGAGTTGTCGATGCGAGCGTCGGCCGCACGCGTCTCGCGTTCCATCGCGAGCGCATCGTCGAGCTTCTGGTCGTTCTGACGCGACGCTACGTCCTGCGCATCGATCTTCAGATCTGCGCCGTCGAGCGAGGCCGCCGGCGAATCGGGAATTCCCGCGTACGGATCCGGCGCCACGTGCCGCGCCGCATCGACGCTCCGCCGCGCGAAACGCTCGATCGCTTCTGATTGCAAATCGGTCGTGTTCAGCGTTGCACGACGCAGCGAACCCGGTTCGCCCGCGAACACGCGCAGCGTCAGGCTGCGTCCCGTCGACTGTTCGAGCTTATCGATCTCGCGATCGCGCGCGCGCGTTGAAAAACGGCGCGCAATCGTGCACGTCGCTTCGGCTTCGCGCGCACCGGCAGCCAGCGCCGCGCGCACGCCGCGATCGGCGACGTCGAGTGCCGCGTCGAGTGCGTCGGTCATCCGACGGCGGAGCCGCCGACGGTCAGGCTGGAAATCTTCACGGTCGGCAAGCCGACACCGACGGGAACCATTTGCCCGTTTTTCCCGCAGGTGTACTGGCCGTTCGCGAGCCGTGCGTCGTTGCCGACAGCGACGACGCGCTCCATAATTGCCGGCCCGTTGCCGACGAGCGTCGCGCCTCGGATCGGCGCGGTTATCTTGCCGCCTTCGATTAAATAGCCTTCGGCGATCATAAAGACGAAATCGCCGCGGCTGATGTCGACCTGTCCGCCGGAAAACGATTTGGCGTAGACGCCACGGTCGACGCTTCGAACGATCTCATCGAACGTCCGGTCGCCCGCCGGCATGTACGTGTTGCACATGCGCGGTTGCGGCAAGTGGCGGAAATTCTGCCGACGGCCGCTGCCCGTGGAGCTGCCGCTCATCAGCTTTCCGTTGAGCCGATCCAGCATGTAGCTTTGGAGCACGCCGCCCTCGACCAGCACTTTGTGCTGACCGGCCGTACCCTCGTCGTCGATCGAGATGGACCCGCGCTCTCCATCGATATTCCCGTCGTCGAAGATCGTGACCAGCTCGCTTGCGACCCGCTGTCCGATCCTTCCACTGTAGAGCGACGTTTGCTCGCGATTGAAATCGCCTTCCAATCCATGCCCGACGGCTTCGTGCAAAAGCACACCGCCGCCGCCGGCTCCCACCACCACCGGCATCTCGCCGGCCGGCGCTTCACGCGCTTCCACATTGATGACGGCGATGCGGGCCGCTTCAGCGGCGATCGATTCCGGCGTCGTCTTCTCGTAGAACGCCATCGACGTACGGCCGCCGTCCGCATACGAGCCGAAACCGCGCGTTCCGTTGCGCGCAACGATCTGCGCGCTGAGCACGATGAGCGGACGCGTATCCGTGACCAGCATGCCGTCGCTCGTCGCGATTTGCACTTGTTGTATCTCGCCGACCATCGCGCCGTTGACGCTCTCGATACGCGGGTCGTGCGCGCGCGCGGCGCGATCGACGCGATCTAAATATGCAGCATAGGTTGCCAAATCGCCGAGACCGCTCTCGAGCGCCTGCGGGTCGACGGCGTAGCGCGCCGTCACGCTGACGTTCCGTAAATCAGCTGCCGTCACGCGAGCGCCGTCGCGCGCGATCAGCGATGCGACGCGCGCTGCATCGAGCAGCGCGGCTTCCGACAGATCGTCGGTGTAGGCGTAACCTTGCCGGTCGCCGCTAATGACGCGAACGCCGGCACCCGACGTGACGTTGACTCCGGATTCGTGGATTTTCGAGTCTTGCAGTCGCACCGCTTGCGAAACGCGATGTTCGACGAATACATCCGCGAAATCGCCTCCACGCTCGAGGGCTGCTCGCAGCGTTTTTTGCAGCAGCGCAGGATCCAGCCGCCCGCTCATAGCGCGGCGTACATGGCCTGAATCGCCTTGTCCATCCCGTCGTCGATCGCGTCGATCTCGTCCGCTCCCCGTGCGTTCACGACGAAGCTGAACGCGATCCGCCCGTGGTGGCGCGTCTCAATATATCCGCACAGGGCATTCACGCCGCCGATGTGTCCTGACTTTGCACGCACCCGTCCGCGAGCCGCGCCGACGTCATGATACCGCACCGTGCCTTCGATACCCGCACGCGCAAATGCAGTAACGTAATCCGAGCCGATGCGCGAGTTCGCAACCGCTTGCAGCAGCTGCACGAGCGTGATCGGCGCGATTCGATCGCTACCGGCCAAACCGCTACCGTCGACGATCCGCAGTCCTGGCGTAGACACGCCGAGACTCTGAAGGTACGCCCGCTCGACGAGCGCACCGGCGCTTTCCGTTCCGGCAGGAACGGTCAGCGAGTCGCCGCCGCGCGTTCCCAAAATACGAAGGAGCTGTTCCGCGATGTGGTTGTCGGAGGGGACGAGCATTTGTCTGATTAGTACCCGGAGCGGAGGCGAACTGTGCTGCCACAACGTTTGATCCGCCACCGGATCCGTTCCCAAGCGAATATTGCCGTCGAATGCGATGCCGCGTTCGCGCAACATTTCCGCGACCACTTGCCCCGCCCACAGCGGAATGCCGTCAACCGGACGGAAAAAGATCTGCTGGCCGCTCCCGACCGTGCCCGTCATCGTAAACTCATTCCGGCCTGGTGCGATGCGCTGCACGACCAGATCGGTGCGATATCCCGTGCGCGCCGAATTGCGAATCGTGATGTCCGGGTTGGCCGGAACTATCGTCACGCGCGGCGGCGCACCGAGCTGCGTCGGCGTCACCTTAAACTGAATGACATTCCAATTCAGTGAGATGACGCTCGTACCGGCGGCGTAGTCGTACTCGAAATCGTCCGGCGCCCAGCCCTTATTTTGCTCGGGCGTTTTGAAGGCAGTCGGATCGACCACGACGTCGCCGTCAACGCGCCGCACGCCGGCGCGGTACAAGGCGCCGATGCCGTCGCGCATCTGATCCGGATCGAGCACCGGGTCGCCGCTCCCAATCAGCCAGAGGTCGTCGATGTTCCCGGCTGCATCCGGCTGTTCGAGCGAAACGAGCCGTGTCGAAAAGCGCGTGTCGGAACCAAGCGTCGCAAGCGCCGTCGCGGCAACGAGGGTCTTGAACGTCGACGCCGGTGCGAATGCGTGCGTGGCATTGCGCTGGTAGATTACGCGTCCCGACGAATCGGCGATCGCTACGCCACCGCTCTTGAAGTACGGAGAGCTCAATGCCGCGTCGAGCACCGATCGCACGCGTGCGATCTGCGCGTCCGGCCATTTACGCCCGACGAGCGGCGGTGCCGGATCGGCACGCGCAATCGCGACGCCGTCGTCGGAGTGCGACGCGAGCACGCCGCAACCGCCCAGCAGCAAGAGGGCCAGTGCGGCAAATGGGGCCCGAACGTTCATGTCTTAGAGGGAAGCTCCGACTCCAGTCGCGAGCGAAGATTCGCGATCTCCTCACGCAACTCTGTAATCTCCGTCCGAAGCTTCGCGATCTCTGCCGGAGAACGCTGCGCCTCGCCGATGCGTTCGACCGCTTCTACGGCGTCGCGCCGAAGGCGTCCGTCGCCGTCACGCCCGGCAACTCGCCGCAGCGCGGGTATTGCCGCGCTTTCACCGAGCGCCTCCGCGGCGCCGATCGCCGCCAGGCGCACGAGGAAGAGATCGGCGTCGATCGCTTCGATAACCGTCTCCACGATCGAGGGCTTGCGCTCGTCGAGCAAGTTATAAAGCCTCCCCAGCGACGGCAGCGCAGCGCGCCGCAGCTCTTCGCTACGATCGTCTTTCGTCGCATCGATGAGCGGACGCACCGCACGCGCGTCCCCAAGCTCCGCTAGTCCTCGAGCCGCCCCGGACGCGATTGTGTCGTTCCAGGACGGCATACCGAGATGCTTGTGCAACACGTCATACGCACGAGCGTCGCGCGTCTTGCCCAAACTCTCCAGCGCGGTGGCGACGACCAGATACGACTCGTCGCGCAGCATCGCAATCAGAGCATCGGCGACCGCTTTATCGCGTGGAAACGCGCCGAGAGCCGCCGCGATGCCGCGACGCGCTTTGGGATGTTCGTGCGATATCGCCTCGATGAGCGCATCTTTTGCCCAGCTCGCGTGCGTCGAGCCGAGCGCTCGCGCGATCTCGACGGTGACGGCCCAAAACGGCTCGTCGCGCAGCGCCGCGACCAGCGCATCCCCCGCCGCGCGCGTTCCACTCTTTGCAAGCGCTGCGGCCGCGCGCATCCGTGCGATGATATCGGGCTCGGAGCGCAGGATTTTGACGTGCATGTCCGGTCCGAGCTTGTACTCGACCTTCGCGAGCACGTACGCGCCGGGATCGATCCGCACCAAACCCGGTTCGGTGTCGACAGGAATCGCAAACGACTCACTCTCGCGCGTGATTTCCAGGCGTACGCGCCGCTCGCCGGCAAGCTCGCCGTCACCGGCGTCGCGCACGGCTTCCTTCGGCACGTTATCTTTCGGTACGAAGCCGACTACCAGCTCGAAGCGAAACGCCGGATTTTGCTCGTCGATCTTCTGTTTCTGCCGCACGTCGACGATCGCGCTTTTCCGCTCGCCGTCCCACCGGTACGCGATTTCTAGCTCGGGGTGACCGCCACGCTCGATCCACTGCTCGAAAAACGCTCGCACGTTACGGCCCGTCGCGTATTCGATCGCACGCACCAGGTCGATCGTCTCGACGTTCGTGCCGGCGTTGTCCATGACATAGCGCTCGATCGAACGCCGAAAACGTTCCGAGCCGAGCGCCCCGCGCAGCATGTGCAGCACCGTGCCGGCCTTTTGGTAGAGATGGCGATCGAAGAGCTCGATCGGATAAAGAAAGCGATTGTAGACGATAGGGCGGCGGTATCGCTGTTCGTCTTCCTCAAAGTAGCTGCGCGTCATCGCCAAAACGTGCGCCGCATACTCGTCCCAACCGCGACTCGATTCGTACCACACCGCTTCAAAGTATGTCGCAAAACCTTCGTTAAGCCACGCATGCGACCAGTCCCGCGTCGTCAGCAGATCGCCGAACCACTGATGCGCGAGCTCGTGCGAGACCAGCGGCTCGCTCGAGTAGTCGAGGTGTGCCCGCTCGTCGTGCAGCGTCCGGTCGGTCTGCGTACTGGCCGTCGTGTTTTCCATCCCACCGAAAATGAAATCGGCGACGGCAATCTGCGAATAGCGCGGAAAAGGATACTGTACGCCGATGAAGTCGTTGAACGCGCGAATCATCTTCGGCGTCAGTCCAAAACTGCGTTCGCCATCGGCCTCACGCCCCGGCGGAACGTAATAGAACACGGGGACTCCGGCACCGTTCTGAATGACTTCCGCAAACTCGCCTACGACGAGGGTGAACAAATAGGTCGGGTGCGGAACCTCTTGGCGGTAGACGAACGTCGTCGTTTTGTCCTCATCGCGACGCTCGATCAGCTCGCCATTCGCGAGCGCGAACAAACCTTTGCGCACGACGACCGTCGTCAGGCTTGTTTGCTTGTTATCCGGATAGTCGACGCACGGAAACCAGTAGCGTGCATCGGTATCCTGGCTCTGCGTCCATAGCTGCCGCGCTTTCTTAATGAAGTATGCGCCGCGAGTCGGATCGACGACGCGGTAGTCGATCGAAAATTTCGTTTGTTCGCCGGAGCGCAACGTCCCAGGGAAACGCACGAGCAGCGTCTCGGCGCGACGCTCGTACTCGAGCTCGCGATCTCCCGAGCGGACGGCGCGAATTTCCATGTCGATCGCGTCCAGCACGATATGCGTGACCTCGTCATCGACCGCTTCGACGAGCGTCGTGCACACGCCGTCGATCGTGCGCTTATCGAGATCGGGACGTAGATGCAAATCGATGTGCAAGGTGCGCAGCGGATGATCGGGGCCATATTGAGGCTGCGAACCCGGAAGCGCGAACGCGCGCCGATCTTCTGCCGGCATCTACAGGGCCGCCACGCTAGCGGGCGGTTCGGGCAAACGCAATAGCGCAAGGCCGCGATCCGTCAGCCCTTGGCACCACGTCAAGTAGTACGGCCGCGGCGGCACGCCCATGCCGGCGTCGTAATACAAAATAGGGCCGGGCTCGACGCTCGCACATGCGCGCTGCAGCTGGCTCAAATACGCAGGACGTCCGGACTGCGGCGGATGCTTGCCGGCATCTGCCGCGAGCGGAAAGGGCGATTCTTGATCGACGAACAGCGCGGTGCGCGGCCCATCGATGCGCGTGATCCATTTATGCGCCTCGGCTCCTTGCCAATCGTCGCCGATCACGACGGGTGGAATTTGCGCATCGAAGTCCAGCACTGACGAAAGGCCGTAGCCGTCGGTAACGACGACGGCATGCTTCTCGTGCGCGATGATTTTGACGTTGTGCGCGAGCTGCGCGGTGGTGTAGATTTCCCAAGGACCGGTGTTACGCAAGACAGACCCCGTTGCGACGATGGTGTGATAAATATCTGCCGGCGCTTCGGTGGCAACGAAGATGGCCGGCAAGAGCGTGAGCGCCGGCACGCTCGACGCTGCCGCCCAGATTACGCGCGCACGCGAGCTGAGCTGCAAGTACGCGATGCCGATCGCGACGCACAACGATGTATAGGCGCCGAATACCCAGTGAATCTCGACGCGCTCGAAAAGCGAAAGCACCGTCAGCAGCGCTATCAGCGGAATTGCCGTCCAAGCCAAGAGCGAGTCGCGCGGCCGCACGGCGCACAGTAACGCGCCGATGAAGAGCCCGGGCGAATACGCCGCCGCTTGAACCGCGTACATCCCGAGAACGCGCGCCAGCGAGAGCGACGCCGGAGCGTGGCGGGTGACGAACGTGAACTCAAAGGTCACCCAATTATGCATCGCGTTCCACCAGAGGAACGGTGCGTAGCACGCCAGCGCGAGGGCGAGCGAAACGCTGAGCTGCGGCAGGTAACGGCGACGCTGCGGCGCGAGCGCGTACATCACCACGCCGAAAACCAGCGCCCAACCGAAGAATCGCGAGAGCAGCAAGGCGCCCATCGAAAAGCCGAGCGCGATCCACGTCCATCGCTCGTTGCGCCGGAAGGCTCGCGCACCGAGCCACAGCGAGAGCGCCCAGAACGCGAGATACGGTCCGTCGGGCTGCGCCATGCCGAACGCGAGCGACATCAGCGGCGTGAGCGTCAAAGCGAGCGCAGCCGCCGCCCCGGCTCGGCGATCGCCCGTAATCTCAGTTGCGCAGCCGGACGCGGCGAGCGCTGCCACGACGCCGGAGAGCACGAAGCCAAGACGGATGAACCCAGGATTGCTTCCGATCCACGAAAACGCCGCGATCGCGAATGCTACCATCGGCGGATCGTCGACGTAACCGAAGGCGAGACGTTTGCTCCACTCCCAGTAGTATGCTTCGTCACCGACGAGGGGCACGTTGAAGATTGAGATCGCCCGCATTAACGTTACTGCAGCGATCACGCACCAAACGAAAACGATCACCCTTCGTATGGCTCCATCAGTCCACCCGTGACGGCCAAGACCTGTCCGTTGACGAACGCGGCCTCTTCAGAAGCAAAGAACACGACGGCGTGTGAAATGTCCTCCCAGGAGCCCTTCCGGCCCGTCGGATTCTTTCCGGGCTTCTTCGAGGCGTCGTTGCGATCGGCGTACTTTTCACGAATGTCGCCCGGCTCGACGACGTTAACGGTGATTCCGTGTTTCGCTTCTTCGACCGAGAGCGTGCGCGCGAAGGATGTGACTGCGGCTTTCGACGCCGCGTAAAGACTTTGCACCGGCGACGGCATCGTGACGCTCGAGCCGTTCATGCCGAAATAGATCAAGCGTCCAAATCGGCGCTCGCGCATCGACGGCAGAACGGCACGCGCCATCCAAACGGCGGTTCCGATATTTCCGTCCATCATCAAGCGGTAGTCGTCCGGCGACGACCGCGCAAAACTTCCGACAACAATCGGACCGACAACGTGCACGAGTATGTCGACGGGAGCGCGTTCCGCCGCAATGCGAACGATGCGCGACGCCTCCGGCTCCCGCAGCGCGTCGGATGGAATAGCAACCGCACCGGGGTCGTGCCTCCGGACGAGTGCCAGGGTTTCATCTGGAGGTGTGCCTCCGGGCCGGTACGTGAACGCGATCTGAAAGCCCGCGCGCGCAAGCCCGAAGGTGATTCCTCGCCCTAGGCCACCGGCTCCGCCGGTGACGAGTGCGAGCCTTCCGGTCGTCATTTAGGGAGCCTCTAAAGAACCTGCAGCACCGTTACGCTTTGTATGGTAGGGCAGGACAACCGTCTGGTCCTTGCCAACCGGGGTACGTGGTCTCCGGCTCCGCAGCCACGGCTCAAAACGGCCGTGAGGTGTCGTTTCTCAGCGAGGACAGCGTTCATTTAAAAGGAACGTACTGGCCGCCGCGTCAGTCGGGCCGTAGTTCGGTTGCGCTCATTCATGATTTTGGTGGTTCGCGCAACGATTGGCTTCCCTTTATTCCGTTCTTTCGTTCACGCGGTTGGGCGATTCTCGCCTTCGATCTTCGAGGCCACGGAGACTCGCTGCATCAAGATTTGCATCCAACCGCGTTGACTCCGGAACAGTCCGACCTTCGCTCGCCGAGCGCATATCCGAACGACACGAAAGCGGCGCTCGCGTTTATCGAACGCCAGCCACATACCGAAAGCGGAACGATAGCCGCCATCGGCGTCGGTATCGGCGCCGATCTTGCATATGCGGCTGCCGCACGTGGTTGGGGCACGGCGAGCACGGTCTTGATCGGCCTCGACGATTCGCGCGCGCGCGATCTTGCAGGCTCGGGTCCGTTTACTCCGCGCAACGTCTACTTGATGTACGGCGCGAACGATCCGACGAGTGCGCGCTCAGCTGAGTCACTGTTGCGCACCGCGGCGCGGCCGAGCGAAGCGTTCGGATATCCAGGCAGCGACGCAACCGGGATGACGCTCGTTCGCGAGAAGTCCCCGGAGCTGCTCGCGCGCGCCATCGCCTGGATCGAGCGCACGCTTTAAGCGCAATCCCACGCGGGTAAATGCTGCCGTATGGCAACAAACGGAGCAATCGGCGCAACGACCTGGGTCATCGCGGAGGGCTACATTCCAGCCTGGAGCAACGGTCCCGAGCCGGAATTTACCAGCCACGAGACCGCGTGCATTCTCAATGCCGGCGATCTCGACGCGCACATCGATATCACGCTCTATTTCAAAGATCGCGAACCGGTCGGGCCTTACCACATCACGGTGCCGGCCCGGCGTACGCTGCATCAGCGATTCAACGAGCTGAAAGATCCCAGTCCGGTTCCCACGGGAACCGAATACTCGAGCGTGATCGTCTCGGACAGCCCGATCGTCGTGCAACACACCCGGCTCGACTCGCGGCAAGCGCAAAACGCCTTGCTTACGACGATCGCGTATCCGGTCTCGCGCTAGCGATCCAGCTGCAAACCGACGCCGGTGAGCTCGGGCAGCCCGAGATGCCGTGCTTCCCGGCGCTGCCGGCGACGCTCCAGCCATCCGACGACCCACCGGTAGATTACGGGCACGAGGAATAGCGTGAGCACGAGAGAGCTGATGAGGCCGCCGATGAGGACTGTTCCCATCGAGACGCGGAATTCGGCGCCTTCGGCCAATCCGAGCGCGAGCGGCAGCATCCCGAAGACCATAGACGCCGTCGTCATCACGATCGGACGGAAGCGCGTGTGTGCCGCTTGCAATATTGCCTCGTCGTGGCGCAAGCCGCGGCGGCGCAGCGTATTCGCGTAATCGACGAGCAAGATGCCGTTCTTCGCAACCAGACCGAACAACATGATCACGCCGATCATCGAGAACAGATTGAGGGTCTGGTGCGCGATTGCCAGCCCCGAGAGAGCTCCGACTATGGCCAACGGCACCGTGAACATAATAATGAACGGCATCCAGAAGGAGCCGTATAGCACGACCATCAGGGCGTAGACCAGCGCAAATGACGTCAGCAGCGCGATACCCATGCTGGTCAGCATCTCTTGATAGAATTGCGAGTCGCCTGAAGCACGCAGCCCGACGCCCGGCGGAAAGAATCCCGGCATCTTCAGGGCTGCATTGATCTTGTCCGTGACCGCGCCGAGCGTCGTCGTCGGTTCGAATCCGCCGGTGACTTGCACGACGCGCTGCTTGTCAAGACGCTCGATTTTCGTCGGTTCCTTGTCGTACGCGAACGTTGCGACGTCGGCCAGGCGGTAGAGCGAGCCGTCACCCGCGCGAACCTGAACGTTGCGAATCTCGGAGATGCGATTGCGATACTGCGCCGGAAGCTCGACACGCACGTCGACGAGGCCGCTCGACGTACGGACGCGGGTAGCGACCGCGCCGCCGATCGCGATACGCGCGGCAGTCGCGGCATCGCCCGGATTGACTCCGATTAACGAACACCGCTGGCGATCGATGTTGATGTTCAGACGCGGAGCTGCCGTTTCCGAAGCGGTTTGCACGTTCACGGTGCCTGGAATGTTGCGAATGTAATTCGCGAATTTTTCCGCTGCGGCGTCGATCTCGTCGTCGGGACCGGAGACCGTATAGTAGATCGGATCGCCTCCGCCGCCCCCGCCTTCACCCGCAACGGTGATCTTCGCGCCCGGAATGCCGGCCGCGATCTTGCGAATGTCAGCTATGGCGCGGTTGGTCTCGCGACGGCGGTCGTGAGCCATCCCGACATACATGCGGCCGTAATTTCCGCCTTGGGTCGATCCCCAGCCGGCCGGCTTATAGCCAACCGTCGAGATCGTTTGCGCGATTCCCGGAACGTGCGTTACGCGTTCCTGGAAGAGCTGCATCGCTTTCTCAGTCGTGTCGATCGGCGTTCCCACCGGGAGCGTCATGCTCGTTTGGATGTCGCCCGTCTGCGATGAGGGGACGAACTCGGTCTGCACGGCGCCCAGCGGCACGAGCGCGATCGATGCAACGACAAGAAGCGCGCAAAACGCCACCGTGCGCTTCGGGCGCGAGAGCGCATACGGCAAGTAACGCGTATGGTACGCGCGCAGGACGGCTTCGTACCACGTTTGGAACCACGCCAGCCACGGCGGTGGCGCACCGCTGCGTTTCACCAGCGACCATCTCGCAGCAAGCACCGGCGTAAGCGTAAATGAAACGAACAGCGAGAACAGCGTCGCGACGACAACCACGACGCCGAATTCTTTCATATATTGGCCGACGATTCCGGAGAGGAAGGCCATCGGTAGGAAGACCACCACGTCGACCAGCGTGATCGCGACCGCGGCCCCGCCGATCTCGGCGCGCCCTGCAATTGCCGCGTCCTCTGGTTTCTCGCCCAGATCGCGGTGGCGCGTAATGTTCTCCAAAACGACGATCGAGTCGTCGACCAAGATGCCGATCGTAAGCGAGAGCCCCATCAGCGAGATGAGATCGAGCGTGAACCCGAAGAGCCGCATGGCGACGAACGTCGCAAGCAGCGACGAAGGGATCGCGACCATCACGACGATCGCGTTGCGCCACGCGTGCAGGAAAAGCATCAGCACGATCGCGGTGAGCAGGATTCCCTCTCCCAGGCTCTGCACGACGCCGGCGAGAGATGCCTTCGTGTATTCGGCCGGAGCCTCGACCTCTTTGAACGTTATCTGAGGGTATTTCTTCTCGAGCTCTTTGAGGCCGGCGCGCGCGATTTTCGTGGTCGATATTTCGTCGGACGTGATGACGCGATTGAGGTAGAGAACGACCGTCGGCGCGCCGTTGTAACGCGAAATGAATCGTTGGTCGACGTGACCGTCCTCAACCGCCGCAACGTCTCGGATGCGCAAGCCCTTCTGCGCGAAGATAACTGACGATAGCGGTATCGCCGCCATGTCGGAAGCGTGGTTGATCTCACTGTGCACGGAGACCGTCGTCTCCTGCGTCGGAGAATCCATCCGCCCACCCGGCAGATTCGCATTGTTTTGCGATAGCGTGTAGTAGATGTCGGGCAGCGTCTGGCCGGTCGCGAGCAAGCGATCGGGAATCGGAAAAACGTGGAACTCGCGTTTGACTTCGCCGCGCGTATCGACGGACTGAATGTTCGGAATGCGCAGAATGTCGGGGACGATCCGGTCGTGCACGACATCGGAAAGCGCGGTCGAGGCGAGCGACTTCGAAGAAAGGGCGAGCGTCAGCACCGGCGCCTGCTGGTCGCCCGCGCTCTTATCGACGAACGGCGGGTCCAGATCGGTCGGCATGTACGTGCGCGCGACGTCGACGCGGCGCTGGACGTCGATCGCGGCTAAGTCAAGATTCGTTCCAATCTTGAACTGAACGATGACGACCGCGCGTCCTTGCTGCGCAGTCGCTTCCAATTTATCGAGATTTTCGATCCCGTCCATCTGATCTTCGACCGGTTTGATGACGAATCGTTCCATCTCGGCGGGTGACGCGCCGGGATAGCTCGAGGAGACGAGGACGATCGGAAAGACAACGTTCGGATTGAGGCTACGCCCGAGCGAAAAATACGACAGAGTCCCGTACGCTGCAAGCGCGATGAAAAACATCGCGACAATGATCGGCCGCTGTATGCAAAATCGGGTCAGCCACATTCGGGGTTACATACGGTTCGGGACAGCGGGTTGTTTCACTGCCGTCCCGGAGGGGCGGCTGCTCCCCTGCACAGCCGCACGGCTCGTTTTTCGTCGCCTTACCGTGGGGACAGCGCTGGCATGAAGCAGTTACACCGGATTGCGGTGGGGACGTGTGCATTGGCGCTCGCCGTCGGCACGAATACCGCCCTCGCGCAAAGCACCAATTCCTCCACGTCATCGACGGCTTCGACGTACCAAGCCGCCCAAGCCGCAGGCGCTTCGGCACAGAGAGTCGCTCCGCCGAATCTCGTGCTCCCCGCCGATATGGGCGGCGGAACGTGGAGCCAGCACAACGTGACGAGCTCCAACACGACGAACGGGACGACGAACGGCACGACGCCGTCCACACCGAGCGGACCGTGCGTCTCAACATCCACATCACCAACGACAGGCACGACCGGCACGATGAGCTCCGGCACGAGCAGTAGCACGGGCTCGAGCACGAGCACGAGCACGAGCACGAACGGCTGCGCGCCGAACGCGACGATGCCGAATGCGACGACACCGACCACGACGACGCCGAACACGACCACGCCGAACGGCACGAACTCGATGCCGGGTACCGTGGCCCCGCCAAACGGCAGCACGAACTCCAGTGGCGGAGTCACGCCGGGCGGTCCCAGCAAGTAACCAAGGCGCAGCGCCCCGCCGCATAGTAGTCCCTCTCCCACGCGTGGGCGACCACCGTGGGAGAGGACCCTTATAAGGAAGCTGCGCGCCAGTGGCGCTGGTTGAGATTTCGCGCGTTCGCAAGCACTTCGCCGATCACGAGGTGCTCAAGGACGTTTCCCTCGACGTCCAAGCCGGCGAAGTTCTGTGTTTGCTCGGCCCTAGCGGCAGCGGCAAGACGACGCTGTTGCGCTGCATCAACCATCTGGAAAAGATCGACGGCGGGTCTATCAAAGTCGACGGCGAGCTCGTCGGCTACCATCTCGCCGCGGGTGGCGGTCTGCGTGAAGAACGAGATAGCGTCGTCGCGGCGCGCCGCCGTCACATCGGCATGGTTTTTCAGCGTTTCAATCTGTTCTCGCATCTCACCGCGCTCGAAAACGTCTGTGAAGCGCCGGTCACGGTCTTGCGCCGAAGCCGCACCGAAGCCCGCGAGCGCGGCAGTCGTTTGCTCGCGCAAGTCGGGCTTGGCAAGAAGCTCGACGCGTATCCGCATCAGCTTTCCGGCGGCCAGCAGCAGCGCGTCGCGATCGCACGCGCGCTCGCAATGGATCCGAAGCTCATGCTGTTCGACGAGCCGACGTCGGCACTCGATCCCGAGCTCGTCGGCGAAGTTCTCGAATCGATGAAGCAGCTCGCCGCCGGCGGCATGACCATGATCGTCGTTACACACGAGATCGGTTTCGCGCGCGAGGTCGCGGATCGGGTCGTGATGATGGACGAGGGTGCGATTGTGGAGACAGGCTCACCGCAAGACTTCTTTAGCGCGCCGACGCACGCGAGAACGCAAGCGTTTCTGTCAAAGATTCTCTGACGCGTGCAAATCGTCGTCGCCGAGACCCCCGAACACATCGCTCGAACGCGCGAGCTCTTTCAAGAGTACTGGGAATCTTTCGGCTTCACGCCGTGCTTTCAAAATTTCGATCGCGAGCTCGCAGAGCTACCCGGAAAATACGCGTCTCCCCGAGGCAGGCTCGGGCTTGCAGTCGTCGCCGACGGTGAGGCAGGGTGCGTTGCGATACGCCCGATCGACGAGGAGCGTTGCGAGCTCAAGCGCTTGTACGTGCGTCCCGGTCATCGCGGCAAAGGCGTCGGGCTCAAATTGCTGATGTGGGCCATCGCCGCCGCGCTGTCGTGCGGCTACAAGGAGATGTTTGCCGATACGATGCCCGTCATGGAACGCGCGCTTGACATGTACGATCGAATCGGTTTCGAGCGCATCGACCCGTACGGCGACGAGCCGACGGAAGGCGCGATCTACCTCAGATTGAGGCTCTAGGTCAGAAGCCGAGAACCGTGCATCCGGGCCGGCGAACTTCCGTTGCGCCGAGCAACATGCCGTTCTTCGGATCGCGCGCGACCAGCTGCACTGCGCCGCCCGCTTCCCACGGCCCAATCGCTTCGACAGGATGTCCGCGTTGCGCGAGACCTTCGAAAACCTGCGTCGCGGCGCGCGATTCGAGCTTGATCGTGCGATCGGGATCGGCCAGCTGATTGCCGATCGTAAAACGCGGCGCGTTTTGCGCGTCGATGACGCCCATCCCGTAGTCGACGAGATTCGTGATGATCTGCAGATTGGTCTGGACTTGCCACTGCGCGCCGGGCGTCCCGCCCGCAAACAGTGTCTTGCCGTCCCGCCGGATCAGCCACGTGTTTAACGTATGCACGGGACGTTTGCGCGGAGCGAGAACGTTGGGTGAGGCCGGATCGAGCGAGAAGTTTCGCAAACGGCTGTTCATCAACACTCCCGTCTCGCCCATCACGACGCCGGAACCCGAATAGAGACTGTGGATGTAGGCTACCGTCATCGAACCGGCAGCATACGCTGCAAACGTGGTATCGGGATGATCCCCAACACCAGTTGCAAGCGCTAACGTCCTCTGTAAATCAATACGCGCGGCAAGCTTATCGGCCAGCGCGTCGGAAAGAAACCCGGCCTCGTCGACCGCCACGAATCGCGGGTCGCCCAGCCGTCGCAAGCGCTCGTCATATGCCAGCGCATAGGCTTCGGCCAAAAGATGAATGCGCTCGGCCGAATCGTGCGCATAGCGCGCCAGCTCGAAACGTTCCAAGATACGCAGCGCGAGCAGAACCGTGATGCCTTGCGAGACGGGCGGCTGTTCGCTCACTTCGAAGCCGCGGTAGCGAATCGAGACGGGCTTGCGCACGTCGCTGCGATGCTCCGAAAAATCGTCGCGATCGAACAGGCCGCCGTTCGCTTTTGAGAACGCGACGAGCTCTTCGGCGAGCGAGCCGCAATAAAAATCATCGAGTCCGTCCGTTGCGAGCCGCTCGAGCATACGTGCCAGCAGTGGCTGCGCAAACGTCTCTCCGATGTCCGGAATCCTTCCGCTCGGCAAAAAGACGCGCGCGCTCGCGGGATACTCTGCGTACACCGGAGCGTCGTTCTCCAGCAGCTTGCGAAAACGCGGCGTCACCGGAATGCCTTCGCGCGCGGCCGCGATCGCAGGAGCCAGGAGGTCTTTGACCGGCAGCTTAGCCCAGCGCGCATGTGCTTCTTTCCACCCCGCGATTACGCCGGGCACCGCCGCGCTTAGCAAACCGTGCGCTGGAATCGCGCCGAGCTTTCGATAACGCTCGAGCGTTGCGTCCGCGGGAGCGGCGCCGCTGCCGTTGATCGCGACGACCTCGCCGTCGCCGGCGTCGACTTGCATGAACAAATCGCCGCCCGGATGACCGTTACGCGGCTCGACGACCATTAGCATCGCGCCGCCCGCAATTGCCGCGTCGACCGCACTCCCGCCGCGACGGACGACGTCGAGCGCCGTCAGCGAGACGAGCGGATGTGCCGTTGCCGCGACGGCGATGCGACCGTAGGTGGGATCGCGCGGGGGCGCAACCGATTCGCCCAGTTTTAGCGCTTCATCAAAAATCATGTTTCGCGTAAGAACGCTTCGACGACCGTGGCGAATCGCTCCCCTTCTTCAAGAAACGGATAGTGGCCGGACGACTCAAACACCACGAGCCGCGCGTTCGGCAGAGCGCCGGCCAGCTCGCGAGCTTCGCCCGGCGGCGTAATCCAATCGTGCTTGCCGACGATGACCAATGCAGGCATACGCAGCTCCGCAAGGCTCGCTCGTACATCGTAACCCTCAAATGTCGGCAAGATGGCGCGACGCGTCGCAAGATTGTACGACGTACGCCCGGCATAGGAATCGATCTGCGTCTGCGTCGCCTGGGCGAAATAAAGCGGAAATAATATGCGCCAATTTTCCCGAAAATCGTCGTCGTTCGCCAGCGCGTTGTTCCACAACCGCTCGAATGCTTCGAGCATTGTTTTGTTTGCGCGTTCGCGAGCGATCGCAATCGACCGCGTGCGAAAGCTGCTGCTCGCCGACGTGTCGACCAAAATCAGCCGCACGACTCGGTCGGGATGTGCGAGCGCGTACTGTAGCGCAACAAAGCCTCCATACGAGCTGCCCAGAACGTTGACGCCTTCGGCTGTCGCCGCGATACGCGCTTCTTCCAGTGATTCGGCAATGGTTTCGAGACGAAAGTCGCGCGGCGGGGATGAACGCCCGTGTCCGGGCAAATCGAAATACACGACGCGCGCGAAGGCTCCGAGACGATCGAGCTCGGGCCGAAAGAGCCGATGATCGGTTCCAGGAGCGCCGTGCACGGCGAGGATAGTCTCCTTACCGCTGCCTGCGACGTCGATTTCGATCATCGTCGGCCTCGCATGCGCGGATCGAGCGCGTCGCGCAATGCGTCTCCGAGAAAGTTCAGTGCCAGAACCGTAATGAAAATGGTCGCGCCCGGCGCGATCACGAGCACCGGATCTTGCTCGAGGTAGCTCTTCGCATCGTTGATCATCGAGCCCCAGCTCGGCGTCGGCGGCTGGACGCCAAGCCCGAGAAACCCCAGCACGGCTTCGGCAATGATCGCTGCAGGAACGGCGAGCGACGTTTGCACGATGACGGGCGCCGAGATATTCGGCAAAATATGCCGCGTCACGATGCGAGGGCCGGACGCACCAAGCGCGTTTGCGGCGGCGACGAAATCGAGGTTTTTGGTCGCCAAGACCTGACCGCGCACGAGCCGCGCAAACGCGGGGATACCGGTGACGCCGATCGCAATCGCGGCATTGCGCGCACTCGGTCCGATCGAGGCGGTAATCGCCAGAGCCAGCACGAGCGCGGGAAAGGCGAGCAATCCGTCCATCGTCCGCATCAAAACTCCCTCGATCCATCCACCGCTGTAGCCCGCGGTCAAACCGACGATCAATCCGCAAACGAGCGCAATGGTCGTCGCCGAAAACGCAACGGCCAGCGACGCACGTGCGCCGAAAACCAACCGGCTGAAGGTATCGCGGCCAAGAAAATCGGTTCCGAGCGGATGCGCGCTGCTGGGCGGCGCCAGCAATGCATTCGTGTCTTGAGCGATCGGATCGTAGCGTGCGATATGCGGTGCAAAAATCGCCATCACGATCGCTACGGCGAGCACGATCGCGCCGAAAATGCCGGCAGCCGAGATTCTCATCGCAGTGCGATCCGCGGGTCGAGCGCCGCAAAAACGACATCGGCTAAGAAATTCGCGCCGATGCGTGCGAGCGCCAAGAAGACGATCGTGCCCTGGACGAGCGGAAAATCGCGCGCAAAAATCGAGTCCACGACCAGTTTCCCGATTCCCGGCAAGGTGAAGACCGTCTCGGTTACGATCGCGCCGCCCAGCAGCGTTCCCGCCTCGATGCCGATGATGGTCACGACCGGCAAGAGCGCGTTGCGAAGCGCATGCCGCAAAATCACCGCTCGTTCTGCAAGCCCTTTGGCCCGCGCGGTTCGTACGAAATCTGCGCCCAGCGTCTCCAGCATCCCCGAGCGCGTCAACCGCGCCAAAATTCCGGCCAACGCCGCACCAAGCACGACCGACGGCATGAGCATCAGCCTCAAGTTGCGCAGCGGATCGTCCCAAAACGGAACGTAACCGGTCGGCGGCAGCACGCGCAGCCATAGCGAAAATACCAAGATGCCGAGGAGTGCGAATACGAAGGTCGGCAGCGACACCCCGATCAATGCAACGCCCGTTGCGAGCACGTCGACCGGACCGCCGCGCCGCAACGCAGCGAAAATTCCGAGTGGAATACCGATCGCGATCGCAATTGCCAGCGCGAAGACCGTCAGCTCGAGCGTGACCGGAATGCGTGAGGCAATCGCGTGCACGACGGGTTCGTTCGTCGCGAGCGACCGTCCCATATCGCCGCGCACGAACGCGCCGAGCCAGTCGACGTATTGCACGGGAAGCGGCTTGTCTTCGCCGAGCGCCGCGCGCAGCGACGCCAGCGCCTGCGGCGTCGCGTCTTCACCTAAAATGAGCTGCGCGGGATCGCCCGGCGCAAGATGGACGATCGCAAACATGATGAGGCTGACAACGAAGAGCGTCGGGAGCGTTGCTGCGAAGCGCCGCCCGACGTACCTTAACACGCGAGCGTTACTTCGATAACCAAGCCGTCTTGAATCGCATCAGCGCGTCGGGCGACATCGGAAAGCCTTGCACGGCAGTCGACTGCACGAAAAACGTGGGCGTGAAATAGGTGAAAGCGTATGCGGCATCGGCTTCGATGAGCTTGACGATCTGATTGTAGACCGGTTTGCGCTCCGCGCGGTTCTGCAGCTCTCGTCCGCGCTCCATCAACGCGTCGACTTGCGGATTGTCGTAGCGGCCGTAATTGAACGCACCGCCCTTTTCGAAGATCGGCTCGATGTTCCCATCCGGATCGATACGCCCGCTCCAGCCCAAGCTCAGGGCGTCGAAGTCGTTGCGCGATCCCGCGTTGAGCAAGGCGGCAAAGTCCACGGTTGCGATG
>JBOHTT010000097.1:0-2132 GCA_050733775.1 Vulcanimicrobiaceae bacterium | reverse complement strand
GTTCACGATCGTGGCCTATTCCACGTCGCGCCCGGCCGCATCGGATATTTTTGGGTGGCGGGGCATCTCGGGACGTTTCTGTTGATGTTGGCGTTTGCAGTAACGGCGCGCCGGGTGCGGCCGGCCGACCGGGGAGTTACGCTCGTAGGCATAGGCACGATGACTTTCATCATCGCGTTCTTCGCAACGTTCGTGCTATTTAGCGACATGTTTCCGCGGCTTGCGTACAACGGGCAGTTCACGCAGGTCAGCGCGCGCATCGTTCATCCCCTCGTTCTCGGTTTCGGGCTCGCCACGCTGGTCGTTGTCGTCGCCGTGACGCGCCTGCAGCGCTGGGTGGACGTCTACGTTTCAGTGTTTGTCATCGGCTTGTCGACCGAAGCATATTTGCTCTCGATCGGTCCTCGGATATATTCGTACGGCTGGTATGGTGCGCAGTGGGAAATCGTCATCGCGAGTCTCGGGATCGGCGTCCCGTTGATCCGGCAGGTGAATGTGATGTACCGGCAGCTCACGGCGGAGAATCGCCGGCTCGCGCGCGCAGCAATGGTCGATCCGCTCACCGGCATTGCGAACCGCCGCGCCTTCGATGTGCAAATCGATCATCTGATGCCCAACACGGTGCTGCTGATCATCGACATCGATCGCTTCAAAGATTACAACGACATGGAAGGCCATCGTGCGGGCGACGACTGCATTCGGCGCGTCGCGCGAGCGCTGGCGGCAAACGTGCTGCGTTCCGACGACTTGATTGCGCGGTACGGCGGTGACGAGTTCGCCGCGGTGCTGCACGAGATCGACCTCGACGATGCGATCCACGTCGCGGAACGCATCCGCTTGGCCGTCGAAGATCTCGCGATTTCGGCCCACGAAGAGGGCAGCCGCGTCACCGTGAGCATCGGCGTTGCCGCTTACCTTCCCGGCGAGCAGTCTGTGGAGTTGTTGCGCCGCGCGGACGCTGCGCTCTATCGCGCCAAAGAAGGCGGCCGAAACCGGGTAGCTTTCGATGAGGAAAGCGAAGTCGAAACGACCGTATGAACGCGCACGAGCGGCGCATCGTCTTCGACGACGGCGCCGCGACGATTTTGGAAACGTGGGGGACTGGGGGGCCGTCGGTCCTCTGCCTGCACGGCATGACGAGCTCGCGTAAATCGTGGCAACGCTCGGCCGGCGCGCTCGAGCTTGCCTACGTGGTGCACGCATACGACCAGCGCGGCCACGGCGATGCTGCCGCCGTGCGCGGACCGATGAGCTTCGCACGCATCGTGCGCGACTGCATCGAAATTACCGACGCGATCCCCGGCGGCATCGATACGCTGATCGGACACTCGTGGGGCGGCGCGGTCGCGCTGCTGGCGGGGTTGAAGCTTGGCGTCTCGCGCGTCGTCGCGATCGATCCGCTGTTTCGCCCGCGCCGCGATAATCGTAACGGATCGAGCTGGACGGAGTACTGGCACGAACAAATGGATCCCATGTTTGCGCTCCACGGCGCCGACCGCGAGCGTAAGGTGATCGAAGATTACCGCGATCTGCCGGACATCGAAATTCAAGCCAAGATCCACGCGTTGCGCAATATGACGATCGATCCGCTCGTCGGCATCGGCCAAGAAAACGGCGCCGACGAAGACAAGCTCGACCTTCGCAAGACGATCGTGAATTATCCGAAGCCGTTGCTGATGATGCTGGCCGATCAAGCCGAATCGGTCGTGCGCGCCGACGATGTCGACTTCATCCGCCGGCACGGCGGCTCGAACGTCACCGTGCGCGTGTTCGAAGGCCGAGGCCACAGCCTGCATCGCACCGGTTTCGACGAATACATGCGCGTGCTGAACGCGTTTATCTCCGTTACGGCGTAAACGATTGTCATCCCGAGTGTAGGGGTGCGGAGCACCCCGTAGTCGAGGGACAGAGAGAAAGTTGGTAGGCTGCGATGATCTGGCCTACGATCATTTAGGCTGTCCCTCGACTACGCTTCGCTACGCTCGGGTGACAAGTGTGGACCATCGTCGCCGCCCGCAGTCACGCCGCCGATGAGGTTGCTGTTGTGCAAGACGTCGTCGCGCGACGGCGGTGGATGCTCGAGCGCGTCGTAGATTTCGAGCAGCGCTTTGCTGGCAGCATTTGCGTCGCAC
>JBOHTT010000096.1:0-1573 GCA_050733775.1 Vulcanimicrobiaceae bacterium | reverse complement strand
TCGCTGAAGCGCTTCCGATCATCGTGTGCGCCACGCGTCCGGACGGCCTGGCCATCTTCTTCAACCACGAATGGTACGATTACACGGGGATGACGGAAGAGCAGTCGCTCCGCGAAGGCTGGATGCGCGCGCTTCATCCCGACGACTTTACCAAAACGCTGACCAGCTGGCGTGTGGCGATTCATAAAGCTGCGGCGTTCAAGGGAGAGATTCGTTTGCGCCGCCGCGACGGCAGCTATCGGTGGTTTTTAGCGCGTCTGAATCCGGTTCACGATTCGAGTCGCGGCGTCGTGCGTTGGTTCGGAACGTGTTCGGATATCGACGATCAGAAACGCAATGAAGTCTCGTACGCGCGGCTGTACGAACGCGAGCGTCGCATCGCCGATACTTTGCAGCGTGCGTTGTTGCCGCCGGTATTACCGCGCGTGCCTGGATTGACGCTGGATGCCGTCTATCAGCCGGACACCGATGAAGCCAAGGTCGGCGGCGACTGGTATGACGCCTTCGATCTTGGTGACGGCCGCATCGCGCTCTCGATCGGTGACGTCGGTGGCCACGGCTTGGAAGCAGCAGTTTTGATGGGCCGCGTTCGTGAAGCGATTCGCGCTGCTGCGATCGAGGAACAGGATCCCAGTCACGTCCTTCGCCTCGCGAACGCAACGGTAGAGCTGGCGGAGCCCAACACGATCGTGACGGCGCTTTTTGCCGTGCTCGACCGGTTGACGATGGAGCTGTCCTACGCATCTGCCGGTCATCCGCCGCCGCTGCTCGCGCTGCCCGACGGCCGGATCGTCGCGCTCGAAAATCCGGATATTCCGCTCGGTTGCGGCTTGCCGCCGGGTACGGCTGAATGGACCAGCCACGACGTCATGATTTCACCGGGCTCGATCCTCGCATTCTATACCGACGGCCTCATCGAAGCGGATCGCGACCTGCTCGGCGCTGAAGAACGGATGCGCGCGGCGCTCGAGCGGCAAGCGCGCGGCACGCAGCAACGCTCGGCGCTTTCGCTCGTTGCCAGCACCATCGTTGGTGCCCAGCGCGACGACATCGCCGTTCTCACGGTCGCGACGTCGGCCACGCCGGTTCGCGACATCGAGTTTACGTTGCCGTGCAATGCGTTCGCGGCGCGACGCGCGCGGCATATGGTGGCGCGCATGCTGCGCGAAGCCGGCGTCCCGAGCGATCGCGGTTTCGATCTGCTCGTAGCCGTCGGCGAAGCCGCGAACAACGCCGTCGAACACGCGGCCAAGCTCGGCGGCGAGCACTTCAGCATCCGCGCTCGCCGGCGGCCGGCTGCCATCACCGTCGAGATCGCCGATCGCGGCGCATGGACGCCGAAGTTCGAGATGCCGCAGGCGCCCGCCAACCTCTCCGACCGCGGACGCGGCTTGCCGCTCATGTATGCGCTAGCCGACGAGGTACAATTAGATCGCACCGAAGACGGCACGACGGTCCGTCTGGCACTTAACCTCGCCGCCTAATATTTTCCCGGCGGACTCGGAGCGATGACATTCCCCTCGCCGGACGTTCGCGTTTTTCTCTCCTGAAAAACGCTCACTCGCCTCTGGTT
>JBOHTT010000095.1:0-3958 GCA_050733775.1 Vulcanimicrobiaceae bacterium | reverse complement strand
ATATCGTCTCACAGAATCCTCCGCCGTTGCAGAGCGTACGCGAAGGCACCACCGTCGAGCTCGTGCTCTCGAAGGGCCTGCCGAACACGGTGCGGGCGCCGAACTTCGTCGGAATGAACGTCGACCGCGCACGCGCGGAAGCCGTCGATGCCAAGGTGCATCTCGGGCAGATCGTCTGGACGCCGTTCGGTGCCAACGGTCCGCCGCGCGGCGTCGTCGTCCGCCAAAAACCGGGGCCGAGTCTCCTCAGCGACCCTCTGGAGCCGGTTTCGCTTCAAGTTAGCGCCGGACCGGGAGAGTACGGCTATCTGGTCCGCCAAGTACACACCGGCGTGATCATTCCGAACGACGAAAGCGGCAGGTCAGAGCACGTCGTTCTTCGCGTTCGCGATGAAACGGGAACGTGGGACGTGTACGACGGCTTTGCCGAACCCGGCCAAAGGCTCGACTTCGATCTCACCACGGTCGGGACGGCGTGGCTCGACACCTATTTGAACAACGAGCTGCAGAGTCAGACGCTGCTCGGAAAAGAACCGCCGCCCCCAAAGCCGTCGCCTGCACCACGGCGGCCGGAAGCCAGGCGGCATTGAAGGCACGAACGGTCAAAGTGGCGCCGTCGATTCTATCCGCAGACTTCGCAAAAATCGGCGCCCAGATTGCTGCCGCCGAAGCTGGAGGCGCGGATCTCTTTCATCTCGACACGATGGACGGGTCTTTCGTCCCGAACATCAGCTGGGGACCGAAAATCGTCTCCGATCTGCGCAAGCTAACGAAGCTGCCGTTCGACGCGCACCTGATGATCGTCGAGCCCGAGCGGTTCGTCGACCGGTTTATCGAGGCGGGCTGCCAATACGTGACGTTTCACTATGAAGCGACGGTGCACGCCCACCGGCTGCTCCATCACGTCCGCGATGCCGGTGCAAAAGCGGGCGTTGCGATCAATCCGCAGACGCCCGTTTCGATGCTGCAAGATATCGTGGAGGACGCCGATTTAGTCCTCGTGATGAGCGTGAATCCCGGCTTCGGCGGACAACCGTTCATCGAACGCGCTCTCGCGAAATTACGAGAAGCGCGCACGTTGATCGACGAGCGCAATCCGGCATGCGAGCTCGAGGTCGACGGAGGCATCGGGACGGCGAACATCGAGCGAGCGCGCGAAGCCGGCGCCACGATCTTGGTTGCGGGGTCGTCCGTATTTGAAGCCGACGACCCTGCCGCAGCGGTGCGTTCGCTGCGCGAGAGGCTTCGCTGACCGAAGATCGCCTCGTCGAGGCGATCGCCGATATCGCGGCGTCGACCCTTCGCGGTAAGAGGCTCCGGCTTGGCATCGGCGACGACGCTGCCGTCTGGAAAGGTGCGCGGTCATCGGAGACGGTGATCACAACCGACGCACTCGTCGAGAACGTACATTTTCTCGCCGATGCGATGGATGCGTCCGACGTCGGATGGCGCGCCCTGGCATCAAATCTTTCGGATATCGCGGCGATGGGCGCACGCCCGCTTCTCGTCACGGTCGCCCTTGGCGTACCGCGTGGCGCGCAAGAAGATTGGATTTTGGATTGCTATCGCGGGATGGCGGACCTTGCGAAACGCAGCCACGTTGCGATTGCCGGCGGTGACATCGTTCGCGCGCCCGCGTTCTTTATCTCGATCACGGCGGTAGGCGAGGTTCGCCCTTCAAACCGAAAAACGCGTACGGGCGTACGCTCGGGAGACGTCTTTGCCGTCACGGGACCCCTCGGTGCGAGTCGTGCAGGCGTCGAGCTTTTGCTCGAACGGCCCGATTTGGCGCGCGATCCTGCCTTCGCCGGCGCCGTGTCAGCCTACCGGCGGCCGCACGCGCGAGTATCGGAAGGCTTACGGTTCGGTGGATCCGCGCACGTGCACGCGATGATGGACATCTCCGACGGACTCTCGACGGACCTGCGCCGCATGTGCGCGGCGTCGCGCGTCGGTGCGATCGTCGATGCAGCGCAGATTCCGGTCGCTTCGGTGGCGGGCGCTTTCGCAACGGCGACAGGGCGCGATCCGCTGCGTTACGGACTCGGTGGAGGCGAAGAGTTCGAGCTGCTGGTCGCGGTGGCGCCGCGCGCGTTTCGCGCGGTGGCGCAGTCGTTCGCGCGAAGCTTCAAACGCCCGTTGCAACAGATCGGCACGGCAACGAAAACCGGTGCCGTTCTCCTGCGCGACGCTCGGGGGACGCACGAGCTGGAGTCGAGCGGCTGGGAGAGCCTCGTTCCTTAGTCTTTAGCCTGCGCGGCGCACGCGCTTGGCGCGGAGGCACGAAGCGCAGACGCGGGCCGTCCGGTGTGCGCCGTGATCGTCGATGCGCACCCGCTGCAGGTTTGGCAGCCATCGACGCTTGGTTTTATTCATAGCATGGCTGACGTTGTTGCCGGACATCGGCCCCTTCCCACAGACATCGCAACGCTTCGCCATCGAACAACCCTTCCAAGACGCAGACAGACAACCGCGGAATAATAGCATGACCGCCCGCCGGCGACAAGGCGGATGGCGGGGTGAGGAGGCAAGGACCTCGCCGGACAGCCCCCCAAGGGAGACCGCGATGCTCACGGTGACGGCGCTCGACGGAGAGGGGTTCTCGAGATTCGTCGCAGCCGGGACGTACTTCTTGAGGAAGTACCGCGGCGTCCTCAACGATCTGAACGTCTTCCCGGTGCCGGACGGAGACACCGGGTCGAATCTCTACGTGACGGTGAAGGCCGCATTACTGGAAGCGGCTCGCGTGAAAGGTCAGCCCTTGAGCGTCGTCGCGGCTGCCGCGGCGTCCGGTGCGCTCCTCGGCGCGCGCGGAAATTCGGGCGTCATCTTTTCTCAGCTGCTGCGCGGCTTCGCGCACTCCGTCCGCCACCGCGAGCGCATCGACACATTTCAGCTTGCGGTCGCAATGAAAGACGCAGTCGCCGCTGCTCGCGATGCGCTCTTGCATCCTGTCGAAGGCACGATGCTGTCGGTCGCCACGGCGGCAGCAGAAGAAGCGTATCATACCGCACCGCACGAGAACGAATTCCACCGCATGTGCGCGGCAATCGTTCGCGCCGCGAATGACGCTCTGGAGCGCACGCCCGAACAGCTTCCGTTGCTGCGCGAGGCCGGTGTCGTCGATTCGGGTGGCGCCGGCCTCGTCTACTTTCTCGAGGGAATCTTGCGGTTTCTTCCGCCGCGAGCGCAACGCGCGACGGCGTATCCTCGTCGAGCGATTCGAGTCCCGCACCGAGCGCATCGGCACGACGTCGGACCGAATAAGTTCTGTACGGAGTTCGTGTTGACGAACGCGCTCGTCGAGGCGCCAGCACTGCGCGAGCTGTTACGCCGGCGCGGCGATTCGTTGCTCGTCGCGGGCGATCCCCCGATGCTGCGCGTGCATCTTCACACCGACGATCCGGATCGCGTGCAGGCCGTCGCGCGAGAGCATGGCACGATCGACCGGCTGAAGGTCGACGACATGGCGGAGCAGCATCGCGTTCTCCTTGTCGAAGTCCCTAAGCGTGCTGTTTCTTTTCTCGCGATCGTTCCCGGGCTCGGGTTCGATCGCATCGTGCGCGAGCTTGGATCGGACGAAAGCATCGTTGCGGAGCCGGGTAGCGAACCGAGTACCGACGATATCGTTCTCGCGATTCGCAAATGCACGGCGCCCGTCGTCGTGGTGCTTGCGAGCGATCCGCCCACGGCAGTGAAGGCTCACGAAGCGAGGGGCCGCATTACTGAAAAGGACGTGCGAATTGCTCCGACGTCCGATATCGCGTCTACCTTGGCGGTGCTGGTCGCATGTGGCGGGCGCGTGGAAGAAGGTCCGGCGCCTGGACCCGGGGAGCTCGAGGAGGCCGTCTCACGCGTGCGGTCGACGGCAGTGAACGGACGCGGCAACGTCGAGGTGGCCGCCCTTGACGCGGCCCGAGCCCTCGTGCACGGGGAGACCGGACTTCTGACGCTGTAC
>JBOHTT010000094.1:0-1942 GCA_050733775.1 Vulcanimicrobiaceae bacterium | reverse complement strand
ACCTTGAACGCGCCGATCGGCGTGTCGTTCTCGTGTTTCACCCACACCTCGGCGTCGAGCCGCTGCGCAAGCAACGGCCACGCGTACTGCGGCGTCGGCCCAAAGACCGAATGAACGATTTTACTGGCGCGACGAATTTGGGCGAGCGCCGGCATCGCCGCTGTCCCTCGACTACGCGGTTTTGGCGAAACCGCTACGCTCGGGATGACACCCTCAACTAACCGCTGCTTTTTATCTGCCTGAGCACGAATTGCAAGATTCCGCCGTGGCGGTAGTACTGCAGCTCGTCCGGCGTGTCGATGCGCACCGTTGCGTCGAACGTCGTTTTTTTGCCGCCGGCTCCCGTCGCTTCGACCACGATCGCCGATTGCGGCTGCAGCGCATCGAGCCCGCGGATCGCGAACGTCTCCTCGCCGGTAAGTCCGAGCGATTGGGGCGTCGCGCCGCCGGCAAATTCGAGCGGCAGAATTCCCATGCCGATGAGATTGCTGCGATGGATGCGCTCGAGCGATTCCGCGATCACCGCGACGACGCCGAGCAGCATCGGGCCTTTTGCAGCCCAATCGCGCGACGAGCCGCTGCCGTACTCCTTACCGGCCAGGAGAACGAGCGGCGTGCCGTCGCTCTTGTACCGCATCGCGGCATCGTAGATCGACATCTGCTCGCCGGTCGGAAGATAGCGCGTCACGCCGCCTTCCACGCCCGGAACGAGCTGATTGCGCAAACGCGTGTTCGCAAAGGTGCCGCGCATCATGACTTCGTGATTGCCGCGACGCGCACCGTACGAGTTGAAGTCGCGCGGCTCGATGCCGTGCTCTTGCAGATATTTTGCCGCGGGACTCGTCTTCGAGATGCTCCCCGCGGGAGAAATATGATCGGTCGTGACGCTGTCGCCCAGCACCGCAAGCACGCGAGCGCCGGCGATTTCTTTGGCCGGCTGCGGCTGCTCCGGCATGCCTTCGAAGTACGGCGCAGCTTTGACGTACTCGCTCTTCGGATCCCACGCGTAGCGTTCGCCGGTCGGAACCGGCATCGAACGCCAGCGCTCGTCGCCGGTGAACACGTCGCCGTAGCGCTTCTTGAACATCGTGTCTTGCACGGCGACGGCGACCGCGCCCGAAATCTCTTCGTTCGAGGGCCAAATCTCGCGCAGATACACCGGCTTGCCGTTTTTGTCCGTGCCGAGCGGCTCGGTCGTGAGGTCGACGTCCATGCGTCCTGCGAGCGCGTACGCAACGACGAGCGGCGGCGACGCGAGATAGTTCGCGCGCACTTGCGGATGGATGCGCCCTTCGAAGTTCCGGTTTCCCGAAAGCACGGCTGCAACGATCAAATCCTCGTCCGCAACCTTCTTCGCAACCTCATCCGGAAGCGGACCCGAATTACCGATGCACGTCGTGCAACCGTACGCGACGAGATTGAAGCCCATCTCGTTGAGATACGGCCACAAGCCTGCGCGTTCGAGATAATCGGTGACGACCTGCGAGCCGGGGGCGAGACTCGTCTTGACCCACGGCTTCGGCTTGAGGCCGCGTTCGAACGCGTGCTTCGCAAGCAATCCCGCGCCGATCATGACCGATGGATTGGACGTATTCGTGCAGCTCGTGATCGCTGCGATCACGACGGCTCCGTCGCCGAGCGCGCCGTTGCCGGCTTTCCCGTTCCCGCGCGCCTTCTGCCATTCGGCCAGGGCCGTCGAGAACGACGCCTTCACGTTGCTCAGCGGGACGCGATCTTGCGGACGCCGCGGCCCTGCGACGTTCGGTACGACCTCGGCGAGATCGAGCGCGAGCGTGTCCGTGTACGCCGGATCGGGCGTCGCATCGGTGCGGAACAAGCCTTGTGCCCTCGCATACGCTTCGACCAGCGAGACTTGCTCCGGCGAACGTCCGGTGAGGATGAGATATTCCAGCGTGCGATCGTCGATCGGAAAGACCGCAAT
>JBOHTT010000093.1:0-3798 GCA_050733775.1 Vulcanimicrobiaceae bacterium | reverse complement strand
CGACCGCCGCGGCTCCGATCTCTTGGCGGCCGTTGACGGCGGCGTCTTCCGGCGACTCTTTCAGTTCCGTGAAATGGCGTTCGATGTTCTCGAGGACGACCGTCGAGTCGTCGACCAATATCCCGATGACGAGCGACATGCCGAGCAGCGAGATCATGTCGATCGTCATCCCGATCTGCTTCATGACGGTGATGGCGATGGCGAGCGACGTCGGAATCGCGATCGACACGACGATCGCGCTGCGCCACGAGCGCAGGAAGAAGAGCATGGCGATTGCGGTAAGGACCATGCTTTCCGCGAGCGTGCGCGTGACCACGTCGATTTGTTGGCCCGTGAATTTCGACTGCGTGTTGAGCAGCGTTACTTGAATTTGCGGATATTCGCGACGAATCTGCGGCAGCGCCTTAAGAACGTTTTCGGAGGAGTCGATCTCGCTGGCTTGCGCAGTCTTTTGAATGTAGAGGAAGAGTCCGGGCTTGCCTTCGACCTTGGCGTAGCGGCGCTGCGGCTCGTTGCCGGCGACGACCTTCGCGACGTCACCGAGGCGCGTCGGTGAGGTGGATGCCGTCCACGGATCGACGCCGCCCGGCAGCGTCGAGAGGCCGGATTGGCCGTTACCGGAGACCACGATCGGCAAGTTCGCAAGCGTCGAAGGAGTCGTGATGTCGCCGCGGACGTCGATCGTCGTCTCGCGGTTCGGCGCATAGGCGATGCCACCCGGGACGCGCTGATTGTTGCTCGAAACCGTGTTGATGACGTCGTTAAGCGTCAGATTGCGCGCCGCAAGCTTTCCGGGATCGACCTGGACTTCGTACGCCGGCACGACGTCGCCGCCGACAAACACGTTCGAGATGCCTTTAATCTGCTGGAGTCTCGGTACGATGACGTTATCGACGAGCAGTGAAAGCTCGCCGGCGGAGAGCTTCTTCGAAAAGACGCCCAGCGAGATGACGACCGATTCGCCGGGATCGCGAATGCCGATCGTCGGCGGCTCCATGTTGAGCGGCAGCTGCTTTTCTGCGGCCTGTACCGCTTTTTGCGTGAGTGCGACGTCGGTCGCGACATCGGAGCCGAGGTAGTACACGGCTACGATCTGGGCCGTGCCTTGCTGTACCGTCGAATTGATCGTTTGCAGATCGGTCGTTCCGGCCAGCTGCTGCTCTATCGGCGCGACGATGTTGTCCCGCATCTCCGTCACCGACGCCCCGTTATATTGTGCGCGAATCGTTACCGTCGGCTGTGAGACGTTCGGGAACAGCTGCTTGACGATCGTGGTCGTGGAAACCACGCCGGCGAACGTCATCAACGCGATGATGACGAAAACGAGTGTCGGCCGGCTGACGAAGAGCCGGGTAAGGCTCACTTAATCGCTACCTTCTCGCCGTCGCCGATGCTGCTCTGGCCATCGGTTACGACTCGCGTGCCTGCCGTTAAGCCGGTAACGACCGAGGTCGTGCCGTTGGCGGCAAGCTCTTTTACGGTAGCGCTGTGAACGACGCCGCCGGTGTCCACGGTAAGGAGTTTGTCGTGATTGGGGTCGGTAAACGCCGTGCTCGGCACCGTAACTCCGCGTACCGTCGGCAGCGCGACGTGGCCGAGCACGGCCATTCCGGGACGCAAGCGGCGGTTCCGGTTGTCGAGCTGCACCTTGACTTGGAAGTTGGTCGACCCCGGCACGATTTGATTCAAGATGCCGACCACCGATCCGGTGACCTTCTTATTTTGCAAGTCGGAAACCGCGATCGTTGCTTTTGCCCCAGGCATCATCTGTGCGATCTGGGCGCCCGAGCCTTGCAGCACGGCATACACCGGATCGATTTGTTGTACCGTGAAAATTTGACGCGTTCCGGGATATTCGCCCGGATTGAGGTTGCGGTTCACGACCACGCCGTCAATCGGCGAAACGACCGTGGCCTTTGCGATTTGCACCTGCACTTGCTTCGCGTTCGCAAGCGCGACGGTTTCTTGCGCTTTAGCCTGTTCGACCGACGATTGTTGTAAGCCGGGCGCATTGACGGACTTGCCGTTTGCCTGAACGTTCGCTTGTGCAGAAGAGAGGCTCGCTTGTGCGGAGTGAAGCGCCTGCTCGTCGTTGTGCACCGTCGTCGCAACTTGATCGGCGGTCTGCTGCGCGAGGTAACCTTGCCGCAAGAGTTGCTGATCGCGCTGAAGCGTCAGCGTATCGAATGCCAGCGTCTTTTGCGCCTGCTGCACTGCGGCTTGCGCGCTATGGAACTGGTCAACGCCTTGCGAGATCGAGAGGCCGCCTGCGTATACCGTATGCGTCGTGGAAGCGGCGTCTGCGTGCGCCGTCGCGACGTCCGAGGCTAGCTGAGCCTCGAGATCGGCGGTATCCAGCTTCGCTAGGACCTCACCCTTGTGCACGCGGTCGCCTTCTTGGACGTAGACCGTATCGGCCGGCTCGCTCAGCGTCGATTGAATCGCGACGTTCTGGTAGGGTGCGATCAGACCCGGGAGCTGCTCTAAGGGCGAAATCGTACCGTCGACGGCGACGGTCGTTGCAACGAACGGACTGGAGGGCGGGGTTGGACGCGAATGGCTGCAGCCTGCCAATGCCAAACCCGGCGCCAGCAGCAGAAGCCCGGCAACGCGTAAAACCTTACCTATGCGCACCCCGTTCATGGTACTCGGCACTATGGGAACCGTCTGGGAAACACAAGTGAGAACGTGGAGATAACGCCGCCAGGCGCTCGCGTCTTAGTCGTCGACGACGAAGCCGCAATTCGCGACCTCTTGGAATACGGTCTGGGTCAGGCCGGCTTCGACGTGCGCAGCGCTCGCGACGGGAAGGCCGCGATGGAGCTCGTGCGCAGCTGGACGCCCGAAGTGATCGTCCTCGACGTAATGCTGCCTGAGATCGACGGCTTTACGCTCCTGCCCGCGTTTCGCCGGTTGACGGACGTTCCGATCCTCATGCTAAGTGCGAAGACGGAAACGGCAGAGAAGATCACGGGCCTGGCGCGCGGCGCCGACGATTATCTCGGCAAGCCGTTTGAAATCGAAGAGTTGATCGCGCGGCTGCATTCCGCGCTGCGGCGCCCGCGACTGCAACAACGCGAAACGTTCCGCTACGGCGATTTGGTCATCGACGTCTTACGCCACTCGGTTCATCGCGGCAAGCGGAGAATCGACCTCTCGACGCGTGAGTTCGACTTGTTGCTGACGTTCGTTCAGCATCCCGAGCGCGTTTTTACACGCGCGCAGCTGCTCGATCTCGTGTGGGGCGTCGACCGCGACGTCGTCCCCAATACGGTAGAGACGTACGTCTCGTACCTTCGTGCCAAGATCGACAGCGGCGAAGACGTCAAGCTGATTCAGACGTTGCGCGGTGTCGGCTACGTTTTGCGGGCGAATCCCGCGCCATGAGCGGAGGAATCGGCCGCCGCTTGCTGATCGTCGCGACCATCGAAGTCGCGGTGATTCTCGGCGCGCTTGTCGCGGCTCTCGGGATCTTTGCGTTTAGCTCCTACGTCACCGCGGTTCGCGGGGACTTGTCCGCCACGTTCGTCGAGGTGCAAGACGAGCTTCTCCAGCCCGGTGCCTTCGAGAACGCAACGGTTGCTGCGAATTACGTCGCGCCGCGCTATCTCCGAAGCGACGTTGAAGTGGTCATCTTCGACGGCGCACGCCGCGTGGCGGTATTCCGCAGCATGCGGCCGGAGACGCCGCCAGTCGTCGCAGTTCGTACGCGCGGCGATTTGTCGGCCGACCCCAAGGGCGGCGGCCCGTTCGCGCTGCCGATCGAGGGCGTTGCGACGGCCTTCGGATTACAACCGC
>JBOHTT010000092.1:0-6016 GCA_050733775.1 Vulcanimicrobiaceae bacterium | reverse complement strand
GCGGCGGAGTCGGGCAGAGTTTGACGGCGGGACACTGCTCGCACAGCGGCCACGGCGCTTTGCAAATGGCGCGACCGTGTAAAATCAACCAATGGCTGACGTCGCCCCACTTCTTCTTCGGGACGATTTTCGCCAAGTCGTCTTCGACTTCGCGCGTGTTCTTGCCAAGCGTCAATCCCAGACGATGCGATACGCGAAAGACGTGCGTGTCGACGGCAATCGCCGGCTCGTTGAAAGCGACTGCCATGACAACGGAGGCCGTCTTACGACCGACGCCCGGAATCGATTCGAGCGTCTCGCGATCTTTCGGGACTTTGCCGTCGCAGCGCTCGACGATTGCCTTGGCGGCATTCGTGATACTCTTTGCTTTTGAATGAAAGAACCCGGTTGGCCGGATGATCTTCTCGACGTCGCCGATCTTGGCGCTTGCGAGTGCTTGCGGCGTCGGATACTTCTCGAAGAGAAACGGCGTGACGCGATTGACGCCCGCGTCCGTCGTCTGCGCCGATAAGATCACCGCGATGAGCAGCGTGAAGTCGTCGCGGTAATCCAGCGCGGTCACGGCGTCGGGGTATGCTCGCTCGAGCAGATGGAGCTCCTCCCGCGCGACGTCGAGCGAAACTTTTCTCTTGGGAAAGGGAATTGACGGCATCCCTTTTATGATGCAGTGATGCCGTTCCTCAAGCAAGACCCACGCATTCCGCCCGGGCAGACCTCGACCAAGGGTTTTCCGGTGCTGCACGTCGGCGACGTGCCGCAGATCGACCTGGCGACGTGGCGGCTGCGCATTTTCGGGCTGGTCGAGAATTCGTTCGAGCTCTCGTGGGACGAGCTGCGCGCCATGCCCTCAAAAACGTGGCAGGGAGACATTCATTGCGTGACGCGCTGGTCCAAACTGGACACGACGTGGAGAGGGGTTCCCTTCTCTGAGATCGTGGCGCGCGCAAAGCCGAAATCGCAGGTGACGCACGTCATCCAGCACGCCGACAACGAGTACACTGCGAATCTGCCGCTCGAGGTCATGCTCGACGACGACGTCATGATCGCGTACGAATTCGACGGCGCCCCGATCGAAGCGAGTCACGGCGGTCCGATTCGGATGCTCGTACCAAAGCGCTATTTTTGGAAGAGCGCAAAGTGGGTGCGCGGCATCGAGTTTCTCGATCACGACGTCCGTGGATTTTGGGAAGTCCGCGGCTACCACAACGACGGCGACCCGTGGAAGGAAGAACGCTACAGCGATCTCCCTAGCTGGGCTTAATTACTGAACGTACCTACGAGCTCGACGCCGCTCGCTGACGTCGTCGAATCGATGACGTAGATGAACAGTTCCGTGTCCGTGGTGGTATACGGCAACGACTGGTTGACGTTCGCAGTGTCGACGCCCGTCACCGGGAAGTTGACCGGCGGATTCGCCTCGATCGCAGACTGCGCGACGGGCGGCCCCGGCATGATTGCCGCGTAGATCGTCGGTGACGGCACCGGAACCGGCGTTGCGGTCACGCTTGCCGTCGGCGTCGGCGTCGGCGAAACGGGCACCGGAGTTGCCGTCGAAACCGGCGCCGGCCCTATATAGAAACCGACGCCCGGAGGACCGTTGACCGCGCCCTGACTGCCCAATCCGAATATTGATTGCGACGTTCCGGACGTCGAGTTGACGTTCATCGATCCCAGCTCGACAAACGTGTTTGTGGCGCTGAAAAGAATTTCTCCAACGAAGAGGCCGCCAGGCGACGCCAGCGCTGCGAGCGGGGACGCGTGGTGAAATACGATCGCATACGTGCCCGTGGCATTCGTAATCGTCGGCTCGATGAATGCGCCAAGCGTTAAACCGCGCGCACCGATATATGTCGCTTCGCCCTCGACGACGATCGTCAAGTTGGCGCCCGAACCAGCGCCGAGCTGAAACGTCTGCGCTGCGCCGCCGGCCAGCGCCGGAAAGATGTTCGTTTGCGTACCCGTCTTCACGAACGCCACCTGCGGCAGCGGACTCGTGCCGACGGTGACGGATTGGTACGCCGTAATCTGGCCGTAAGTGACGTTCGACGCGATGACCTTACCGTTTAATATCACGTCGAACGCGCCGGCATCCGGCGAGCCGTTGAGGAAGCGGATCTTGGCGGTTCCGGACGAGGTCGGTGTGGTCGACCCTCCGCCACCACATGAAGCGAGGAGCAACGCGAACGCCGCAACCAGGACGCTCGCAAAAATTTGGGTTCGGTTGGGCACGAAGGGGGGTCTTCTAACGAAGCCTGATGCCGCCTGCCTCGCGGACGATAAGCCCATCGCGCTCTAATCCCCCAACAATCTCCTCGAGCGGGTAGCTCGACTCGATCTCAGCGGGCGGGAGCAGCACGCCCGCCTCGAGCTCGCGCAAACGGTCGAGCACGCGGCCACGAATAAAGCGTCGCGTTGCCTCGAATGGAAGGCGCGCTTGCGGACCACCTCGACCTTTCCGGCGCTGCATTTTTGCGGCATCCGCGATGCGTGCTTGGCCCGCCGGCGCTGCGGCGCACCAATTTCGAACGGGGCAACGTTCGCACGCCGGCGCCCGCGCCGTGCAAACCATGGAGCCGAGATCCATGAGCGCAGAGTTCCAAGCATGCGCTTCGCCGGACGGCAGCAGCTCGCGCGCGGTTGCGTCGAGCTCGTTTGCCGTCGCGACCGGCGGATGCTCGACGCCGAACCACAATCGATGCGTTACGCGGCGCACGTTCACGTCGACGGCCACGTCGTCGAGCTCGAAAACAAATGCACGAATCGCGGCGGCAGTGTAGGCGCCGATGCCGGGCAAAGCGCGCAACGCATCCGTCTCGCGAGGAAGCGCGCCGCCGTGGACGCTCATCACGGCAATCGCGACCTCGTGCAGACGCACCGCGCGTATGTTATACCCGAGACCTTTCCATGCACGCACGACGTCGGCACGCGAGGCGCTCGCCAGGGCCGAAAAAGACGGATACGCCGCAAGGAAACGCTCGTACGCGGCCGCGACGCGGTCTACTTGCGTTTGCTGCAGCATGAATTCGCTCACCAGCACGCGATACGGATCGCGCGCCGAGCGCCACGGCAATGACGCACGTCCTTGCGCGCGATACCATTGGAGCAGCGCTGCGCGCAGCTCAGGGATTGAGCGCTGCACCGATGCGGCGGATGCCTTCCGCGATCTCTTCACGCGCGACGGGCGTCAGCGCAAGCCGGAAGCTATGATCGCCGCCGGCTCCGGGATAGAACGCTTCACCGAACAAGAACGACGCGCCGTGGCGTTCGGCGTCGTCGAGCAGCGCGCGGGCGCGCACTTCGCGAGGCGTCGTGGCCCACAAATAGAAACCGCCGTGCGCCGGCCAGACGCGCACCGAGCGCGGCCACGATTTTTCGGCAGCTTCATCCGCAAGCGCACGCCGCTCCGCGAGCTCCGCGCGAAGCGCAAGAATGTGCCGGTCGTACGGTCCTGCCAGATAATCGTTGACCCCAGCCTGCATGTACATGCTCGACGCCATGTCGATCGACTGCTTGCGCAACAGCAATCGCTCGAAGATCGTTCGCGGCGCCGTGAGCCAGCCGAGGCGTAACGATGGTGCAATCGTCTTTGAGAAGCTGCTGATGTAGACGACATAGTCTTTGCTCTTCGCGGCGAGGGGGCCGCGCGCCGCCGTCGCCAGCTCGCCATACGGATCGTCCTCGACGATCGGTACGCCCGACCGTTTTGCAAGCGTTACCAGACGCTCGCGGCGATCTTCGTTCATCGTGACGCCCGTGGGGTTGTGCAACGACGGCATCGTGTAGATAAAGCGCGGGCGGCGCGTGCGTAAGATCGCCTCGACGTGGTCGACGCGCATCCCGTCTTCGTCGAGCGCGACGGGAATCGCGCGCAAACCGGCGATCTGAAAGATTTGCAGCGCGCCCGGATAGGTCGGCGCTTCGACGATGATCTCGTCGCCCGGCTCCGCAAGACTCTGCGCCACGAGCGTAATGCCCTGCGTCGAGCCGGTGAGGATCAAGACGTCGCGCGCTTCGACGGAGCATCCGCGTGTCTGCATGCGCTGCGCGATCGCATCGCGCAGCGGTCCGTAGCCCTCGCTGTTGCCGTACGACAGGACGAAATCGACGTTGCCGCCGACGCGCGCGAACGATTCCGAAAGATCGCGCAACGGGGAGGGCGTGGCCGGCGGCACACCCTGCACGAATGCAATGCGCCGATGTCCGTCGCTGAGGGCGTCCGTCGATGCGGCCAGCTCCCCGAGAATTGCCGGGAATTCGCCGACCCTCCAGGGCGGCAGCGTTACCCACCACGGAACGGCGACGTGCCGCTCCGCGGCCGCGACGGGAAGGGGCGACGCGACTCGCGAGCCGGAACCGACGCGCTGCTCGATGAGGCCGTCGGCGGCGAGCTCGCGATACGAATGAACGATGGTGGACCGGTTGACGGCGAGCAGGTCGGCGAGCGTTCGCTCGGGCGGCAGCCGGGTCGATTCCGGCAGAACCCCGGCCAAAATTTGCTCGCGGAGCCGCTCGTAGATCTGGCGATAGATCGGAACGATGCTGTCCCGGTCCAGCTGGGCGGCAATTTCGGCCCATCCAATGGTCCGCATCGCCATCCAATTCGCCGCCACTACCAGAAACCTTGTAGAATTGGATGGGAGCGGCTACCATGGGCGAATGCGCGTGGGGCCTTGGACGATCGTAGCCCTGATCGGTTTTCCGCTGTACGCCGCCCTCGGGTGGCTCCACGGCGGCGGCGGCACGCGTTCCACGGTGTATTTTGCAATCGCGGGCATTCTGCTCGTCTGCGCCGTCGCGGGACTCGTGCGTTCACAACGCTCGAAACCGCATCAACACTAGACGGCCTCTTGAATGAAAGAACAATAATGTTGTTACGGGAGAGAAATTTTGGCTGATCACACCGTCGATGCGCTAGTCATCGGCGCCGGCCCCGGTGGTTACCATGCTGCGATCAGGCTCGGTCAGCTCGGCAAGAACGTCGTGTGCTTCGACCGTGACGAGGTCGGCGGCGTTTGCCTGAACTGGGGCTGCATTCCCACCAAAGCGCTCTTGCACGTCGGCGAGATCGCACGCCAGATCGATCATGCCGGCGCGATTGGGCTACGCGTGCCGAAAGCCGAAGTTGACCGCGCAGCGGTCGAAAAATTCACGATGGACGTCGTCAAGGCGAACGTCGGTGGCGTCAACACGCTCTTCAAGGGCAACAACGTTAAGTTTGAATACGGCGAAGCATCGTTTGCGGCGCGAAACAAAGTGCAGCTGAAAAAGCGTGACGGAAGCGTCGATACGTATACCGCGCAGGCGATCGTGATTGCAACCGGCAGCGCTCCGGTCGACGTCAAGGCGTGGCCGCGCGACGGCGAAACGATCATCAACTCCGACGACGCGGTACGCCTGAAGAAAATCCCGAAGTCGATTCTCGTCATCGGCGGCGGCGTGATCGGCCTGGAGTTTTCCACCGTGTATCAGCGACTCGGCGCGAAAGTGCTAACGGTCGAGATGCTGCCACAGATTTTGACCGGCACCGATCTCGAGATCTCGCGCACCCTCCTGCGTATTCTCAAGAAACAAGGCGTTGAGGTCGCGCTCAACACGACGGTCAAATCGATCGAGAAAAGCAAAGGCGGCGTGCGCGCCGTCCTGAACGGCGAAGCGACGAGCGGCAAAGATGAAACCCGTGAGTTCGAGATGGTCCTGGTTGCGGTCGGACGGCGGCCCGTCACGGACAATCTCAATTTGGTGGCGGCAGGGTTGTCGACGGATCAAAAAGGCTTCATTGCGGTCGACGCGCGTCGCAAGACCGCAGTCGACGGCATCTATGCAATCGGCGACGTGACGAGCCCGCCGCTGCTCGCGCACAAAGCGATGAAAGAAGGCGTCGTCGCTGCGGAATCGATCGCAGGTGACCGGTCTGCCGCTTACGATCCCGTCGCAGTACCGAATTGCGTGTACACGGATCCCGCAGTTGCAACCGACGGCCATTCCGAAGAGGAAGCGAAAGCCGCGGGCCACGAGG
>JBOHTT010000091.1:0-1825 GCA_050733775.1 Vulcanimicrobiaceae bacterium | reverse complement strand
GAGCAACTCGACGCCGCAACGAGGCGATTGCTCGCCGACAAGCTCGCGGAGATCGACGCCGCCGAATGAACGCCGCCGTTCTCGTCGGCGCGTGCCTGTGCAGCGTGCTGCAATGCCTGCTGCTTGCCATCGTCGTCGAGCTCTTCTTGCGGGCATTTCCGCGGCTCGATGCGGCGACGCGCCACCGCGTCTGGTTACTTGTCGTCGGCGTTGCCCTCGCGCTTCCGCTCGTGGACCTCGCCGTTCGTGCAAACCCGGCGGCGCATGCGACACAACCGGCGCGCGCGCTGGCCGCTTTCGTTCTCGCCGAACCAGTCGCATTCGGCCTCCTTTTCCTGTGGACGATCGCTTCGCTCGCGTTCCTCACGCGCCTCGGCTGTTCGCTGATAAATCTCGTTGCGCTGCGCCGGCGAAGCACGCCCGCGAACGATGCGGTCGTCGCTCGTGTGACATTGCGCGCGCGAGAGCTCGGCGTTCGCGCGCCGGTCCGCGTGCGAACGTCAGAAGAAATCTCGACGCCGATCTCCCTCGGATTCGTGCGCGGCACGATCGTCGTACCGAACCGGCTTCTCCAGACGCTCTCAGACGACGAGATCGATTTCGTTCTCGTGCACGAGCTGGCGCATTTGCGCCGGTACGACGGCATCAGCAACCTTTTCGCAAAGATTGCGCGCGCGCTGCTCGTCTGGAATCCCGTCCTGCTCTTCGTCGAACGCCGTATTGCGTTCGAGCGCGAGCTCGCCTGCGATGAAACGGTGGTTGCGCTGTGCGGGCGGGCGCAACGCTACGCGCGGTGTCTCGCGACGGTAATGCTGTCGTCTGCCGCACCGAGCGCCGCGGTGCCGTTTGCGCGCTCGGCGCAACAAGGATTGCGTCGTATCGATCTGCTGCTTCGCGGCGGTCGTCGGGGCCTCGTGCCGCCGCGATTCGTGCTAGCGGGAATCGCCGGCGCCATCGCGCTCGCGCTGTTCTTGGCAGCGTCCACACCACAATTGATCGTCCTCGACGTCCCCGAGCCCGCCGGGCTTGCGTCGCAGTCCGGGCCCGCATTTGCAACTGCACGTGACGTCGTCGTTCCGGCTGCGTTTCAAATGATGCCCGCTGTCGTACCGACCGCGGCGCCGTTCGCGGCGGCACGGCTCTTTGCTGTGAAAACCTAGGCGAGACCCTCGCCTGCGTGGTATCTTCCAGCCCTATGCAGATCGCCACACACATACCGCCGATGAACTCCGCGCCGGAGGGATGGTCGCTGGAACGCGATGCCCCCGCGGGTTTTGCCACGTTCTACCGCCAGCTTCACGCGACGTTCACTCCGCGGCAGCAAGCGTTGGCAAAAAAACGCCGCACGGTGCTCGATGCGTCGCATCATGGACGCTACCCCGATTACTTGCCGGCCTCGGCTGCGACGACGACGGAGTGGCGCATCGAGCTCCCAAAATGGGTGCTCGATCAACGGAATCAGATGACGGGTCCCGCCGACGACGCCGAGCTTTCCGTGAAGTTGATGAACTCCGGTGCTCCCGGCGTGATGCTCGACCTCGAAGATTCTATGGCAAACACGTGGGCGGCGACACTGATCGGTATCAAGAACTGCATTGCGGCGCTGTACGGCGAACTTTCGTACGACGATGCCAAACGCGGCCGTCGCGTCGGAATCAATCCGAGCTCGACGGTAGCGTGGGTGCGCGTGCGCGGACTGCATCTCTCGCAAGCCGGCGTGATCCCCGAAGAAGTGACGTCGGCGTCGCTCTTCGATCTGGCGCTGCTCGTCTTCCAGCTCGATTTCTCGAAGCTGAAGCATCCGCTCGCGATCTACATTCCGAAA
>JBOHTT010000090.1:0-11534 GCA_050733775.1 Vulcanimicrobiaceae bacterium | reverse complement strand
AAGCCGGCGGGAGTGAAAATGAAGCCACGATGAGAGCGGTGGCGATTTGCTTTATCATATGAGTCCTTCTACTGCGAAAGTGCCCCCATCGTAACAGCCATTGTTTAGGCGATTCTTAGAAATGCGGCCGGGTGTCATCCTGAGCAGAGCAACGCGTCAGCGTTGCGGAGTCGAAGGATCGCAACTCGGCCTTCATCATTACGGCGGTCCTTCGACTCCGGCGCACTTCGTGCGCCTCGGCTCAGGATGACATGGGGGTTTGCTATGCGATGTTCGTAAGGGCCGCAGCCACGATTTTCGCGGCGAGGCGAGCGAAGCGCGGGGCTTCGGCGGCTAGCCAGGGCAAATCGACCCACATGCTGGGTCGCATCAAAAGAGACCACGGCTGAAGCCAGCCCTCGGAAAGCTCGCGTTCGGGCGTATCGAGCAAGACGCGCACCGCCGCAACGCGCGGCGCAAAGACGAGGCCGCTCTCCATATCGACGGCAGCGAAGCCTCGGTCTGCCCAGATTTGGCGTCCGCTCTCGCGCACGAGCGCGGAGCTCGTCACGAGCGGCGCGACGAGCGGCGTGACGCCCAGCGCGTGCGCGCTCGACGCGAGCGCTTCGACGAATCGGGTATCGCATACGACGCGTTCGCCCGTCGGTCGCGCGATCTCCGATGCGATCACGACGGTACCGCTCGGCACGTCGCGGCGCAGGCCGCCCCCGAGACCGCAGCTGATGACGTCCTCGTCGAACGAACCGCCGCGTCCGACGCCGCTGCGCACGACGCGCGCGTTCGCGCTCTTGAGCTCTCGTTTGACCGTGCGCTCTTCAAGCCGCGTCGCGGTCAGGACGATCACCGGCCCCCTATATATCCGCGGTCGCGGTACCAGTTGACGGCGCGTTCGAGCGCGCCGCGTACCGGTCCGGCTTGATATTCAAGCTCGCGCTGCGCTTTCGATGAGTCCACGAACATGTTTTCTTCGGCCATGCGCACGCCTTCGAGCGGCACGAGCGGCTGCGCGTCGCGCCGGATCAGACAGCGCATCTCGTCGACGTACGCGATCGTATAGAGCATCGGCGTCGGAATGCGCATACGCGGAACCGGACGGCCGGTAATCTCCGAGAGCATCGTCCAAATCGAATCGAGGGTGAGATTCTCGCCGCCCACAATGTAGCGTTCGCCGGTGCGTCCTTTTTCGAGCGCCGTAACGTGCGCGCGCGCCGCGTCCTCGACCGGCACGAGATTGAGGCCACCCGAAGGCGGCTTCGCGAACATGCGACCGCGCGCGAAATTCAAGATCATCGCACCGGTCGGTGTGGGTTTGTGGTCGTTTGGACCGACGGGTGCCGTCGGCAGAACGACGACGGTCGGCACGCGGCTCGACACCGCGACGCGTTCTTGGGCGAGTTTCGAGTGATGGTAGCCGTCACCGCTCTCCTCGGCGTAGTCGTCTTCGTTCGCCGGTTGTGAATCGTCGGACGGTCCGAGCGTCGCCGAGCTCGAGGTCAGCACCGCGCGCTCGATACCGGCGACGTGTGCCGCTGCAAACAGCGTCGAGGTGCCGACGACGTTCACGCGGGTGATCGCGTCGCGGTCCCCCGGCGCAAACGAATAAAGCGCCGCGCAATGCACGAGATACCGGCATCCGTCCAGCGCATGCGAGAGATCGCCGGCGTGCTGAAGATCGCCCGCGACGGTCTCGCAGCCGTCAATCCGCGTTCCCGCATCGCGGACCAACGCGCGCACGCGAAACCCCGCTGCGAGAAGCTCTCGCAGAACGTGGCTCCCGACGAAACCGGTCGCGCCGGTTAAAAAGACGCGGTCATCGCGCAACGGCCGCGCGAACCGCTTCTTTGATCGAGCCGGTCGTTGCTAAGACTGCGGTAGGCTCGTAGCCGCAGTGGGCCATGCAATTCTCGCACTTCGGATTCCGTCCACGGCCGTATTGCGACCAGTCGGTTTCCTCGAGGAGCTCTTTGTAACTATTCGCGTAGTCGCCGTCCGACATCAAGTAGCACGGGCGCTGCCATCCGAAGACGGAGTACGAGGGGATGCCCCACGCCGTGCACGCGAAATCGATTTTGCCTTCCAGAAAGTCGAGATACAAGGGCGTGTGATTGAGCCGCCAGCGCTGACGGTTGCCGTTCGCAAATGCTTCGCGGAAGATGCCACGCGTTTGCTCGACGCCGAGGAAATGCTCTTGATCGGGTGCCTTCTCGTAGGCGTAGCCGGGCGCGATCTGCATGTTGTCGACCTGCAGCTCGTCGTTGAGGAAATTTAGCGTCTCGATGATCGTTTGCGGTGTATCGCGATTGAAGAACGTCGTGTTCGTCGTCACGCGGAAACCGCGCGCCTTGGCTTCACGTACGGCCTCGACGGCCTTATCGAAGATTCCGTTGCGGCAGACGGCTTCGTCGTGACGCGCGCCGACGCCGTCTAAGTGAATCGACCACGAGAAGTAAACCGACGGCTTGAAGAGATCGATCTTGCGCATCATGAGGATCGCGTTCGTGCACAAATAGACGAAGCGTTTGCGCTCGATGAGCGCCTCGACGATTTCTTGAATCTGATCGTGGATCAGGGGCTCGCCGCCGGCAATCGATACCATCGGCGCTTCGCATTCCTCGACTGCATCGATGCACTGTTGCACCGTCAGCCGGCGACGCAAGGTGTCTGTTGGATACTGAATCTTCCCGCAGCCACCGCACTCGAGGTTGCATTGGAAGAGCGGCTCCAGCTGGAGCACGAGCGCAAACTTGTCGGTGCCCGACAAGCGCTTTGTCAGGATGTACTTGCCGACGGCAAACTTTTGCTGCAGCGGAATGCTCATGATGCCACACCTTCGGTCGAGACAACCGTCCGGCCCCCTTCCCCGTCCGAGGGGTTGCCGCCGAGAGCTCGATCGTATGCGAGCGCGATCAGCGGAAACAAGTGCCGGTACAAGTGATAATTGATGTAGAAGTCTCCGGGGAATCCCGTACCCGTATGGTAGGGTTCCTCCCACGTACCGTCCGGTTGCTGACGTTCTCTTAGGAAGGTGAGGCCGCGACGCGCCGCCGGCGAGCGACCGTAGCCGGCTTGTTGGAGCGCGTGGACCGCCCACGCCGTCTGCGACGGCGTACTCGCGCCGATGCCCGCGAACGATTCGTCTTTGTAGGAGTGGCACGACTCACCCCAGCCTCCGTCGGCGTTCTGCACCGACATCAGCCACTCGGCTCCGCGCTGCATCATATCGCTTCCCGCCTTGAGCGCCGCCAGCGCCGAGATGACGCACCAGGTTCCGTATACGTGGTTGACCCCCCACCGGCCGAACCAGGAGCCTGACGGTTTTTGCGTCTTGCGTAAATAGTGGAGGCCGGTTTCGACGTACGGGTCCGTTTCGTCGCGGCCGAGCAACGCGAGCATCTCGAGCACGTGAGCCGTAACGTCTTCCGTCGGTGGATCGATGAGCGCGCCGAAATCGGCAAACGGCATGCGATAGACGAACTCGCTGTCATTGTCGCGGTCGAACGCACCCCATGCGCCGTTAGACGAGCGCATCGCGAGCGTCCATTCGACCGCGCGATCGATGCGGGCTTTCGCGGCGTCGTCGAGCTCCGCGCCTTCGATCAGCGAGCAGACGATAACGGCCGTGTCGTCGATGTCGGGATAGATGTCGTTGTCGAACTCGAACGCCCAGCCGCCGTTCGGAACGCCTTTGCATCGCACTTGCCAATCGCCCCACTGATCTGCGGCTATCTGTTCCTTGAACATCCATCCCACCGCAGCGCGCAAGGCCGGATGCTCCCGCGGCAGCCCGGCAAGACGCAGCGCGCGAATCGCCCACGCGACATCCCACACCGGCGACATGCAGGCTTGAAAACGCCAGCCGCGCTCGTCGTCGATGACGAACCGTTCCATGCCGGCGAGCCCTTTGCGCATGACCGGATGCTCGAGCGAAAAGCCTTCGACGGAAAGGGCGATCAGCGAATACACCCACGGCGGCTGAATTCCGCCCCAGCTCCCGTCGGCTTCTTGGCGCTCGACGATCCAATCGACGACGCGCCGGTACGCTTCGTCGCGCCGTGGCTGCACCGGCAACGCCTCGTATTGTTTCAACGCCTTGTCGAGCCACCACATCCAGCCCGTGCCGGGAACGCGCCGCGTGCGGTGACGATTGTGCTCGACGTAGATTTCATCGATATCGATGCCGAGCGGACGAATCGGCCGGCGCGAGATGACGATCGTGAGCGGCGCGATCGTGCCGCGCGCCCAGCACGAGAAATCGTATAAGTTGAACGGCATCCACGGCGGGAAGAAGACGATCTCCGGCGACAGCGACGGTACGCCGTCCCACGGATACACGCCGAAGATCGCCATCCAAATCTTCGTGAAGACGCGCGCTTCCGTCAGTCCGCCGAGCCGTTTGATCGTCGAGAGCGCTTTGAGCATCTCGTCGCGATTCGCATCGATGCCGAGCACTTTCAGCGCAACGTACGATTCGATCGTCGTGCTGAGATCGGCGGGTCCGTCGTAATACAGCGCCCAGGATCCATCGTTGCGTTGCTCGCCGAGAATATGGCGCGCGGCGCCGTCGCGAATATCATCGAGCGGCACGCCGAGGAACCGCATGAGCAGCACGTGCTCTGCCGTCATCGTGACGTTGGTCTCGAGCTCGCCCGCCCACCAGCCGTCCGGATGTTGCCGTTCGAGCAGCCAGTTTACGGCCTTTTCGAGATGTTGGCTCATCCGGAAAGGGCCTCGGCGGCGGCGAGACCGCTGCGCACCGCAGATTCCATTGTGTCGGGCCAGCCCGTTTCCAGCCACGAACCCGCGAGAACGAGATTCGGCACGCTCGTGCGACCGTCGCGGCGACGCACGCCGGGCCTCGGCATGTACGTCGCGAACGGATTGCGCGTCACCGCGCTACTCTGCACGTTCGCGTCGCGCAGCGCGGGCAACGCCGCGCGCAGCTCTTGCCATGTGCGTTCGACGAGCGATGCCGTCGCAGCGGTGAGGAATTCATCGGCGGCGCTCAGGCTGCAACACAGGTAACCGGATTCCTTTTGAAAGATCCACTGCACCGGCGAATCGAGCAGCGCCGCAAAATCGAAATCGAGCGATCCGCGATCGTGCCACAGATGAATATCGAGAATTGCATGCGGTTCGTATTCGTCGAGTGCCCCTAGGCCGAAACGTTGCGGGTCGCCCAAAAGTCTCGCCGCCTGGGCCGGCGGAACGGCCAAGACGAGCGCGCCGAAGGTTCGTCGCTCGCCGTCCACATCGAGGATGACGCCGGAGCCTTCGATTGCGATACTTGCGACGGGCGTCGAAACGTGCACGCGATCGAGCTTTGACGCCGCGGCTTCCGCGATCCGCGCGAGCGGCACGCTGGCCCAACCGAATCGCGCGGCACCGCCACTCTTGAGAAACGCCGTGCGGAGCACGAATACGGCATCGCTCGCGGACATTCGCTCGAGCGGCACGTTGAGCGCCGGCACCAAAAACGGCTCCCAAAATGCGCGAATCTCTGCCGGACCCTGTCCGTTTCGCGCGAGCCATTTGGCGAACGATTCGTCGGCAATCCAGGTGCGCTCTCCGCGCATGCGCAGCAGCGCGCGCGCAAGGCCGACGCGCTCCGCGGGCGCGAGCGGCCGATAGCGCATCAGCGACCAGGCGAGATGAAACGGGGCGGGAAGTGCAGCCGCGCGCAAACGGCTCCTAACGCCTTGACCGACGACGAGCACCTCGAAGCGATCTTGCAGATGAAGGCGATCTGCCATGCCGAGCCGCTCGACGAAGCGAATGAATTCGGTGCAGCATGCAAGGAACACGTGCTGCCCGTTGTCGACTTCGTGCCCGTCGACGGCAAACGACGTGGCCCGCCCTCCTAATAAGCGCGTGCGCTCGAACAGCTCGACTTCGTTCCCTTGCTCTTTCAGCGCAATCGCGGCTGAAAGACCGGCTAGTCCGCCGCCGACGACTGCTACACGGGTCGCAGCCAAGACCCAACCATCACGAGCAACTTCTCGGACGGCGAAAGCGATGTTCTGCCGAGCAACGGAAAATCGGGATCGCGCTCGATCTTCTCGAGAATGCGCTCGTAAATACCGGCCATAGTGTGGACGCAGACCGCGGCGCGGCGCGGAATCAATCGCAAGACGCGATACCCACCCGAGAAGAGCCTGCGCGCGCGCACCGCTTCGAACGCGACCAGCTCGCGCCATCGGTCGTTCGCGGTACCGTCGAACAGCTGACTCTCGCTGACGTCGAACCGTTCGAGATCTTCTTGCGGCAGATAAATGCGGTCCATGCCCGCGTCTTCACGAACGTCACGCAAGATATTGGTGAGCTGCAGCGCGAGGCCCAGCTCGTCGGCATGCTCGAGCGCAATCGGATCTTCGAAACCGAAGACCCGAACGCACATGCGTCCGACAACCGACGCGACGAGGCGGCAATACCCTTGAAGATCGTCCCACGTCCGGTAACGTTTCCGGAAGAAATCGAGCTCGACACCGTCGACGAGCTCCATCAGCTCCGATTCGGGAATCTCGTAACGCTGCACGACGTGCGAGAGGACGTGCATGATCGGGTCGTCCCATTCGCCACGCATGCACCGTCGAATCCGCTCGCGATGGATTTGCAGCCGATCCGGCAGGACGCCGCGGTTCGGCCCGTCCGCTTCGTCATCGAGCTGTCTTGCGAACGAGTACAGCGCGTAGATGGCGATGCGCTGCTCGTACGGCAGCGAGATGAAGCCCCAATAAAAATTCTTTGCTTCTCGGCGCGCCAGATCGTGGCAATATTTTTCGGAGCTGCGAAGGTCGTAGTCGTATGCCGGAAGACGCACTACGCCGGCTCCGTGCTGCGCTCGTCGCGGGCTTGTTGTAACGACTCGACGACGGCCCGCAGAAGGAGGCCCAGCTTTGCCGCTTTCGTGACGGTCGGGCGTTCGACGTCGGTGCGATAGCCGATGCGCTCGATCGCATCGCAGATTGCGAGACCGCCCATACGATAGAGCGAGAGCTGCAGGCGCAACATCGGAGGCGCCATGCGCTCGAGGCTCCGGCCGGAAGCCAGCAGCTCGCGCGCGCGCTGAACCATGACGTCCGTCGCACCCGCGACGCCCCCGGCACGAATGTCGGCCTGAACCAAATACGTGCGTCCCAAAGCACCGTCGCGAGCGACGTCTTGCGCGAAGTTCGCGAGCTGCAAACCGATGCACACGTCATCGGAGAGCGGCTGCGTCGCAGCGTTGGAGATGCCGAAGACGGAAAGCACCATGCGACCGACAGGGGCCGCCGAGTTGCGGCAATATCCAATCAAGTCGGGCCACGTTTCGTACGTGGCGACGCCTTGATCTTGCACGTTCGCCGCGATGAGGTCCAAGAACGGACCCTTGTCCATTTCGAACTCGGCAACGGTTTGTGAAAGCGCGATGAGAACCGGATGCACCGCGGGACCATCACCAAACATTTGCTCGATTTCTGCGCGCCACCACGCGAGGCGCTGTCGGCCGCGCTCTCTCGACCCGCTTTCGTCACCGAGATCGTCGGTGGTGCGGCAATACGCATAAATGCGCGCCAAATGTAACCGCGTTTCTCCAGGAAGCAGTCTTGAAGCAACGCTGAAATTTTCGTAATGGCGCTGCGCCAGCATCACGCAATACGCGTCAGCCGCCGCTAATTCGCCGTCCCGATCTCTCATCTGCCTCCAAGCATTTGGGCCCACACCGGGAATCGAACGGAACTTGGGTTCAACCTCCCCAAACGAAGCCCTAGCAGGTCCGACGGACCCGCCTGCAGGTATTCTGCCACAAATTGGGCGATGACAAACGACGTGCTACCCATTGATAAGCCGCAAGACCGCTTCATGATCGGATCTGAGGCGCATAAACAGCTTTTCTGCAAGTCACTGGTTGATAGCCACGAGGCATACGACCCGCACAACATGCCTTGGCCGGATTTAGACGAGCAGTCGTTACGGCGGCTACGCGCGTTGCCGTTTTGGCAAATGGCATTGCAAGCGGAGACGAATGCCGGAGCGATGGTCTCAGGATTCGGTTCCACGATAAAAGACCCCGCGATCCGCGATGCGGTGTTGCTGCAAGGGTTTGAAGAAGATCGCCACGGGCGGCTCATCGCGTCGCTCAACGAGCGCTACGGTCTGGGAGCGAAAGCACATCCGCCGCAGCTCGCGCCCACGGAGTCCGCGTTCATCCATTTCGGATACTGTGAATGCCTGGATTCGTTCTTTGGTTTCGGCGCGTTTCGGATGGCGCAGGAGCTCGAGTTCCTGCCGCAATCGCTGATCTCGCTTTTTACTAGCGTACTCTGGGAAGAAGCGCGGCACATCGTGTTCTTCGTAAATTGGATTGCATACGAACGCGTGCAACGCGGCTACGGCGGCACGCTGATGCAAGCGATCGCGACGGCGATCGGGTACGTCCGCGCGCTCTTCGATCGCCTGGTGGGCAATCGCAAGATGGCCGAAAACAGCACGCAGCCGCTGGAGCTGCCGCCGGTTACCGCCAGCAGCCTGCTGATTGCGGCGCTGGAAGAAAACGATCGTCTGATGTCGCGTTTCGATCCGCGTCTGGTGCGGCCACGCGTGATGCCCGCAATTGCGCGCGGCATTCTCGGGACGATTCAGGCAGGCGCACAAGTTAAAGAGGTGTTCGCGCCGCGCGCCGGCTGATCGTAACCGCTGACGACTTCGGCCTCTCGATTGCCGTCAACGAGGCAATCGAACGCGCTCACCGCGAGGGAATTCTCACCGCCACCAGCCTGATGGTTTCGGCGGACGGGACGGACGATGCGATCGCGCGCGCGCACCGATTGCCGTCACTCGGGGTCGGATTGCACGTCGTCGTCGTCAACGGCCGGCCGGTGCTGCCGCCGGAAGAAGTCCCGGATTTGGTCTATCCCGGCGGCGCGTTCGGCAGCGATCTATTGGCGGCCGGCTTGCGCTATTTTTTCAATCCCAATGCGCGACGGCAGTTGGAAGCCGAGATTCGCGCGCAGTTTGAGGCGTTCGCAAAAACGGGATTGCCGCTCGATCACGTCAACGCGCAAAATCACATGCACGTGCATCCAACCGTTTTTTCGACGATCCTCAGAGTTGGGCGAGATTTTGGCATGACGGCGGTGCGCATTCCGTACGAGCCCTTTTGGCCGTCGTGGCGCAGCGCGCATCGGGATCTCGGCGTGCGCTTGGGCAATGCCGTGCTGTTGGCTCCATGGCTCACATTGATGCGTCAACAGCTTCGTCGCGCGGGCCTCATGCATAACGACGCCGTTTTCGGGTTGAACGACACAGGGCACATGAGCGCGGAACGCGTTCGTGCGCTGCTCGACGAGCTGCCCGGCGGCGTCACGGAGATGTATTTTCATCCGGACTTAGGCAACGTCGAGCTGGCCGCGTTGTGCGATCCGGCGGTAATCGCCGCCGTGCGGCAGCCGGAAATCGCGTCCATCAACTTTGGGATGCTTTCTGCCGGTGTCGCGTAAGATCGCCGGGGCCCTCATGACGGCCGCCGCGCTCGCGGGCGTCGGATATCTTGCCTTTGCCCGGACGCGCGTGCGCCGGTTTCGCCTGCGCGAACGTGAAGTGCCGTCACGGTTTCCGAGCATCGCCGTGCTCAAGCCGCTTTACGGTGAGGATGAAGAGCTCGAGAAAAATCTGCGCTCGTTTTGCGAGCAGGATTATCCTAGCTTTGAAGTGATCTTCGGCGTCCACGATGCACGCGACCCGGCGAGCGAGGTCGCCCGACGCGTCGTTGCAGCGTTTCCCCATCGCGCGCGACTCGTCATCGGCGAAGGCACCACCGCGGGCGGCAACCCGAAGGTCGCAAACCTGACACGCGTCGCGCACGGCGTCTTGCAGGAAATCGTCGTTTTGGCCGATGCCGACATGCGTGTCTCACCGGATTATCTTCGGACGCTCACGGCGCCGTTCGACGATGCGCGCGTCGGTGCGGTAACGTGCCTCTATGCCGGGCGATCCGCACCGAATATCGTCTCGCATCTCGCGGCGATGTACGTCAACGAGCAGTTCGCGCCGTCTGTCCTCGTCGCGAATGCAATGGAACCGCTGCGCTACGCTTTCGGCGCGACGATCGCCGTTCGGCGAAGCGTCCTCGAGCGTATCGGCGGCTTCCCTGCGCTTGCCGGCCACGTCGCCGACGACCATCTTCTCGGCCGGCTCGTGACGGAGCTGGGTTTGGACGTTCATCTGTCGCGCTACGTCGTCGAAAACGTCATGCACGAGCGGGACTTCGCCGGAATGTGGTCGCGCGAGCTGCGCTGGTCGCGAACGATTCGTTCGGTGCGGCCGCTCGGCCACGCATTCTCGGTCGTGACGTTTGGCCTTCCGATCGCCCTGCTCGCAGCGTTCGTCGCTCCGGGTAGAGCGAGCAGCGCGTTGCTCGCGACCGCAACGATACTGCGCCTGCTCTTGCAGACAGAAACAAACGCGGCCTTCGGTGTCCATTCGAAGGCCGCGTCCGCGCTGCTCGTTCCCGTGCGTGATTTTCTGAGTCTATCGGTTTGGGCCGCTGCTTTTTTTGATCGAGGCGTACTGTGGCGTGGTCAGCAGCTTCAGCTTGATGCTGAGGGGCACATTATTCATCATTAGGCGCCCCGGCCTTCGTTGTGCATGTTCTGAAGCCGCTGGTTGTACCGGTACTGACGGCCGTTGCGGTAAGAACCTTGGCCGTTGTAGCCGTACGAACCGTTGCCGTAGTAGCCGTTGCCGCCGGAGACGCCGCAGTTGCCACCGTCGCATGAGATCGACTGGCCGTAGTTACCGGGGTAATAGCTCTGTCCGTTCGGTAGGACGACGTGCCCGTCTTGATACACCGTCGAACCGTCAGACGTGTAGCCTTCCACCGTGTTCGCGACCGCGTTCTTATGCGAGACGTTTGCTGCGGTCAAGCCGAGCGCGATTGCTGCCGCGGCGGCGATGATCGTATTGGTCGTGCCTTCATCGGCGGCGGCCGGCTTCGGCATCGCTCCCAGAGCGAGAACGCCTGCTATCGTCGCTGCTCCAATCGTTTTCATGATTCCGCTGGTCAATTTCATGGTGCGCTCCTTTCGCGTCCACCATGATTGTCGCGCTCGCGTCTGGGACAGTACTCAGAGCTAGATTGAACTTAAATTAAACTGCTCGAGCTCGCGTACGCCGGTTGCGGAGCCGACCAGCACGTGTGACGTAAGTCCGCAAAAAATGCCTGTTGCCACGACCCCGTGGATGCGGCGCAACCCTTCGTCAAGCTCGGCAGGCGCCGGTATCTCGCCGAACGAGCAGTCGAGGATGTGATTGCCGTTGTCGGTCATAAACGGGCTGTCCGCGCTCATTCGCAGCTTGACGGCGGGGCACAATTTGCGCAGCTCCGCTTGGACGTAACTCCTGCTGTACGGTACGACTTCCACCGGCAGCGGGAAGCGCCCGAGCCGGCGCACGAGCTTGCTCTCGTCGACGATGACGATGAATTGTTTCGCCGCGATTGCGACGGCTTTCTCGCGAAAGAGCGCGCCGCCGCCACCTTTGATCAATGAAAAATCGGG
>JBOHTT010000089.1:0-5383 GCA_050733775.1 Vulcanimicrobiaceae bacterium | reverse complement strand
GGGGTTGCCAGTCCACGCGTTTGTTGATTCCGTACAAGTCTTGATACTCGAACAAGAACAGCCACGGCGCTTGCTCGTGGATGATGCCGAGCACCTTGGCGTAGGTTGCTTGACGTTGCTGCGGATTCGTTTCGAACTCTGCTTGCGAGATCAGCTTGTCGCTCTCCGGCGTTCCCCACGTCGAGATGGGGTAGTCCGTCGTAAAGAGCGGTAGCAGCGTGCCGTCGGCATCAAACGTATCGTTACCCCAGCCGAGCTCGTAGAATGGCTGCAGGTCCTTGTGGCTGATCGCGCCGACGTAATTCGTCCATTCCTGCGTCTGCACGGTGGCATTGATCCCGACTTGCTGCAGTTGACCTGCAACGGCTTCGGCGATCTGTTTGTCCGCGTTGTAACGTCCGGACGGCGACCACAGCGTGATGTTCATCGGAAGAGTTACGCCGGATTTCTTAAGGAGCTCCTTGGCCTTCGCGACGTCGTAGGTGAACGCAGGCACCTTGGCGTCGTAACCGACGAAGCCCGGCGGAAGTGGACCGTTGCGCAGCGGATATCCGTGTCCGCGCAAGACCGTCTTCACGATGCCGTCGACGTCGACGGCATAGTTGATCGCTTGACGGAAAGATACGTTGTCTTGCGGGCCCGGTTTTTGCGTGTTGAAGGCGATGAACAGCACGCGGTCGCTGCGCACCGTTCCGAGCTTCGTGAGTTTTCCGGTGGCGACTTGGTCCGCGCTTTGCGGCGGAACGTTGGTGATGATATCTGTTTCACCCGTCTGTATCGCCGCGACGCGCGATGCCGCTTCGGGGATCGGTTTGAAAACGACCGTCTTGATCGCGGGCTGCGCGCCCCAGTACTTCGGGTTTGCAACCAACGTTACGTGATCGTCTTTGCGCCATTCCTTGAGCATGTACGGTCCCGTGCCGACTGGATGATCGACCATATACGCGTCGCCATGCTCTTTCCAATACTTTGCATCGACGATGCGTAAGTCGAACGGCCGTCCAGGCATGAGAGCCGACGGACTCTTCGTGACGTAGACGACGGTGTAGGGATCGGGCGTCAGCACTTCCTTGATCATCTTGACGCGGTCGAGTTTCTGCGACTTGAAAGCCGGGTCTTGAACTTTCTCGACCGTGAACTTGACGTCTGCGCTCGTGAACGGATCGCCGTTCGAAAATACGACGCCGTGCCGCAACTTGAACTCAAAGCGGTCGGGCGCAGTTTGCTTCCACGACAAAGCGAGCTCGGGAACGAGCTTGCCGTCGGGCGTGTGATGCGCGAGCGCATCAAAGATCTGATAGAAGACGTTGTTGCTCGGCGTCACGGCCGTCGTAATCGGCGACATCGTATCCGTGTCGGCGCCTTGCGAGATCGTCAGGACATCGTTGTTGGATTGCGCCGGCGCCACGCGCGGCGTGATGACTGCGATGCTCGCCAAAAACACGCCGGCCAAGAGACCTGCGAAAAGGCGATGTTTCATTGGACCTCCCTCTGAAACGCGCGTAACCGCCTCGTTACCCGCGAGCGATTCCGCGGGGCGTTCGTCCGGAGTCGTTTGGTCGCCTTGCGGTAGGCCGGGCTTGGCCCTTGGTGCCGGTCCGGTCGGACCTCGCCGGTCGCTCGGCTTGGGATAAAGCATTCTTCGTCTTTTACGCCTGGGTAAGAATGCTCTTGAGTTCGGGAGACTCATCAATGGAAGACGAATTTGAAATGAGCGAACGCCGCGGCGACGGCCGTGGCTTCATCGAGAAGACGATCCGCGAGCGTTCGGCTGCGTGGGGGCGGCAAGTCGAGACGACGGGAGAGTCGTTGCGTACGATCGGTAAGCAGCTGCGGTCGCTGGGCGCAGCGTCGGCGGCAGACTTGGCGGACCGCGTCGCGGACTACGCGTCCGACTGCGGTACGTATTTGCAAGATGCCGATCTCGACCGACTATTGCACGACGCCGAGACGTTTGCGCGACAGCAACCCATGCTGGTCGCCGGTGCCAGCTTCATTATCGGGATGGCGGGTGCTCGAATGCTCAAGGCCGGTAGCACGCGGCGTTACGAGAGGTACGGCGTTCAGCCGTCTTGGCAGTCATGATCCACGAAGAGGATCAACTGCGCGACCGCAGCATCGGTCAGCTTTTCTCGCGCCTGTCGCGCGAGATGTCGTTGCTCATCCAGCAAGAGATCGATCTTGCAAAGGCTGAGCTCATGCAGAAGATCGTGCCGGCCGGCACGGGCGTGGCGTTTCTGCTCGTTGCGGCGCTGTTCGGCTTGGGTGCCTTCGCCGCGCTGACGACAGCGTTTATCACCGCGCTCATGCTCGTGTTCCCCGCGTGGGGCGCGTCGCTGATCGTCATGGGCGTATGGGGTATGTTGGCACTCATTCTTGCTGCAGCCGCCAAGGGTCGCATCCAAAGCGCGACTCCGCCGGCACCGCAAACCGTCGAAACTTTAAAGGAGAACGTGGAATGGGCAAAGACGCAAGCGACATTGGTCCGGAAGTAACTTCCGGTAAACGGCGGCGGCAACGAGCCGACCAAGTTCGCGAGCAGGTCGTCGAGGGCATCAAGAACCCGCTCGGCATGGCGATCGGCGCGATGGCCGTGGGTTTCTTGATGGGGCTCATCATCCCAGTGACGCCGATCGAAGAGAGCGCGCTTCCGCAAGTGCGCGAAAAACTCGACGAGCAAATCAAAGCGATGGACCTCATGGAGCGTGCCGGCCGCGTTCTTGACGAGACAAAACGCGCCGCAGCACAAGCCGTGCAAGAGGAAGCGCGTCAAGCGAGCGAGGCGCTGAGCACGCGCAGCGAACAAGCGTAGCCACGGGATCGGCGGGGCCGCCTCGGCCCGGCGGAGCTGAAGGAACCCGGCCTCGGGCGAAGGCGGGACTCCGCTCGATCTTGTATCATAACCAGGCGGGCAAACGAATGCCCGCTTGGAGGACATCTTGGTACGAGCTCGGGCAGGTCGTCTGCTGGTTTTGGCTGCACTGGCGCTGGGTCTGTCGCCCGGTATCGCCGCCGCACAAGTTGCGCCGGATTTTGGCGCGCCGCCCTCGGGCCAGTATCCAATTCTCTTCAACGACCATCACGTCTACTCGAAGCCCGATAAAGACAAAGAGGGCCGCGTGCTCTCCGCGCTCGTTCGCGGCAAAACGATTCTCGTGCCGTTGCGATCGATGTTCGAGCAGATGGGCGCCGAGGTTTCGTACGATCCCGCGTCGCGCACCGCGATCGTCTCCAAACCCGGTTCGGAGATTCGCGTAACGGTCGGGAGATCCGAAGTCGTCATCAACGGCGAAACCCGGCCGCTCGACGTTCCGCCCGAGATCGACGGCGGCACCGTCCTCGTTCCGATCCGCGTGATCTCCGAAGCGATGGGCGCGTACGTGCAATGGGTGCAAGACAAACACGCCGTCGTGGTGCGCTACGTACCTCTTCCTGCGCCGGCCGCCGCGACGCCCGCGCCACCGCCGCCGTCCGCGACGCCGGCACCACAAGAGTCCTATGTTCCGCCGACCTTCGCAACGCCGGCGCCCGTGGCGACGGCCTACCACGATAAGTATATCGTCGGCGACATCTTGCTGTACCCGCACGTCTACAACGACTTCACGTTCGGCACGCAGCAGAAGCCGTCGTTCGCGTTACGCGGCGCAGTCGAGATGGCGTCGCCCGTCTTCCATTGGATGATTGAAGGAAACTACAACGGCTGGGCCTTCGCGGCACCCGGCGGTCCGGTCTTCGGTTTTGGCCGAGCGGGCTCGGTCGCGTATCCTGCATTCAACGGCTGGGATAACATCGCGGACTTCGAGATCGGCATGCGGGTCATGCAGCCGCGCGTGTACTTCGTCGAAGGCTACGCATGGGGTTGGAGCAGTTACGGGTATCCGACGACGTACGGTCTGGGATATGGGTTCGAGAAGCTGCCCGATCTCGACAAGTCGTCATCGTTCATCGCACGCGCGTGGTATTCGGGGCGCATGAAAGGTTTCTACGGGCCGTACACCAGCACCGTTGGAACGTCCGTCCCCGGCGGCATGCTCGCCTATCGCGTTTCGAAGTGGATGCTCGGCTACGAGTTCAACAGCACGAAGCACGTGTTCTGGGAGCTCGGCGTGCAAGGCGAGCACTGGTCGCCCTCGATTGCCGCGCCGGGAGGCCGCAACATGGTCGGCGAGTTCGTTGGCTTAGGAGGCAAGTTTTAAGCGCGGCTCGTTTTTCTTCGAGCCGTGCCGGCGGGCATAGACCTGCGTGAACTCGGCGCCGAAGAGCATGATCTGCGCTGAATAATTGACCCAAATCAGGAAAACCACGAGTCCGCCAAACGCACCATAACCGGACGAGACGCCGGCGCGGCCGAGATACCAGCCCAGCAAGAACTGCCCGACGACGAAGAGCAGCGATGTCATGCTTGCGCCGGCCCATACGTCGCGCCACTCGATCCTGCATTCCGGCAGATACTCGAAGAGCAGCGCGAAGAGTGCCGCGATCGCCGCCCACGACACGACGAAATCGACGATCTTCATCAACGTCGGAAAGAACGCAAAGACGTGCTGCAGGCCGTTCGCCGCGACTGTCAGCGCGGAATTAATCACGAGAAACAGCAGCAAGAAAAACGCAATCGCCAGCACGACGCCGAACGAAAGGGCGCGCTGCCGGAGGGTTTCGAGCCAACCCTTTTTCGCCGGCGTCACGTCCCAGATCGTATTCAGCGCTTGTTGAATGGCGGAGAAAAGCCCGATGGCAGCCATGATAAACACGACCCAACCGACGATCTGCATCAACATGCCGCTGCGTTGCTGATTGAATGTAGCGTCCACGATGGCCTGAATCCCGCTCGCCGCCGACTTGCCGGCACTTTGCTGTAAATAGCCGTACAGCATGTCGAGCGTCCCGTGGTGCTGGCCTAAAATGAAGCCGGCAATTTCGACCAGCACGATGATGAGCGGCGCGACCGCAAACACGGTAAAATAGGCGATCGCAGCGGCGAGCCATTGCGCGTTATGGCGCTGGAAATCAGCAAACGTTTCTTTGAGTAGCGTCACGTGCACGTTCTACCCTGTCCTACACCGGTAGTGCGGCGCGCACTCGTTCGCTTGTGGCACAAATAGCCGCACCCCACCTGCGAAATTGGGTAACGGATGCTCGCAACGGTCAAGTGGGGAGACGGCAATGTTCAATGAGGTCAAGACGCTCCTAAGCAGCATCGACAACGCCCAAAGCGGCCAAGCCGTGCAGCAAGCTGCCGGCGATCACGTTGAAAAGATGGGCGAGGCACAAGTGCAGCAGCACGTCCAGATGGCGGCCAATAACGCGTCGCAGAGTGGCGACAATGGGGCCGCCGATATCTTGAGATCGGTGTTGTCCGCGTCGCAATCCGGTAGCATCAAAC
>JBOHTT010000088.1:0-6101 GCA_050733775.1 Vulcanimicrobiaceae bacterium | reverse complement strand
GGTCTCATGATGATCGTTCTCGCCGAAACGATATGCCATTTCCCATTGAAACGTTGCAATGGCAGTGTCGCCTGCCAGATCGATTTGCGGTTTGCCGAGACGGCAGCTTGCGATCGTCGCGGTACGCATAAAGCCCTGAAAGCTTGCAAGCGCCGCGGGAATACCTTGCGCGACAACTTGGAAGTTTGCTCCGCGAAAGATGACGTCGTCGTGAAAGCAGCCCTCGACTGCGGCCGGAAGGTCTTCCGGCGTCCCCCGCAGCCAGGCATCGCAGACTTTCTTTAGCACTGCGGTGATCTGTGTGTTGGCGCTGCCCGCATGGGTCCTCACAAGATTCCTCAGTTCTTCATCGCCGTGCCCAGACACTGGCTCGTGCCGTAAGACGGCGTACAGTTGCACGGGCTTCTTTTGTCGTAGACTGGGTTATGATGCTCCCTTTACGACGGATTGCATTGATCGCATCGTTCGCAGGGACGGCCGGGCTTTGTACGACGACGTTCTCGCTCGCGGATTCTCAGCGGATCCTACTCGAGCGCGTGGACGGCGCCGTCGAGTATCTGCCGCAGGGCGTCGCGCGGCCTTTGCCGGTAGCCGGCCGTCTCGTGGTGCGTCCAGAGGATTATGCCATCACCGAACGGCGCTCGATGGCTACGCTGGCGCTGCCGGATTCCTCGCTCATAGCAATCGGGTCGGCGACGAAAGTGCGGGTTGGCAGCTTTTCCGCTGAGGGCGGCGTTTCTTCCATGAGCGTCGCGATTATGGGAGGGGCGCTCCATTTCTCGATCCGCCATCCGCAAGGGGGGCATGCGAACTACATTTTCACAACGCCGACAACGCAGATTGCAATCCGCGGAACCGAAGGTATGATTGTCGTCCGGCCGGGCGAAACCATCGTTGCGTGCGTTCACGGTACGGTGAACGACACCATGGTGACGACCCGAGACGGCCGCCGTATCAGCCTGCCGGTCGGTATGACCTTAACAGTTCAATCTGCCGGCAGAACGCGCGTAAGGATGTCGATGCTGCGCGGTGTCTCCGGTCCCGAATTCAAACAGTTTGCGTCGATCGTCGCGCGAAATCATGCGATGCGATCGAAAGGAAGCTCGCGATAAGGCCCAAGGCATTCGTATCGTGGAGCTCTGGCAAAGACAGCGCCTTTGCGCTTTGTGAGGCGCGGAGGCTTGGACTCGCGGACATCGTCGGCGTCTTGACGACGATCACCGAGCCGTACGATCGCGTTGCCATGCACGGCGTGCGCACGAGCGTGCTAGACCGGCAAATTTCCGCGCTCGGTCTACCCTGTGTCAAGGTACTCTTGCCCAGCGCTTGCACCAACGACGTCTATGAGACCAGAATGGCGGCCGCGATGGCCGACATTCAGAGTCGTGGAGCGCAGGAGATGGTGTTCGGCGATCTGTTTTTGGAAGACATTCGTGCGTATCGCGAGGAAAAGCTTGCCGCCGCCGGGATGCGCGGCATCTTTCCTCTTTGGAAGCGAGACACGGCGCAGTTGGCGCGTGAAATGATCGACAGCGGGCTGCGCGCACACCTCGTTTGCGTCGATCCGAAGAAACTGGACCGGCGTTTTGCGGGCCGCGCCTTCGACGTATCGCTCTTGGGCGAGCTCCCGCCCGAAATCGATCCCTGCGGCGAGAACGGCGAGTTTCACACCGTCGTCTCGGATGGACCGATGTTCGACGCTTCCATTCCGCTCGCGGTAGGCTCGACGGTCGAGCGGGACGGCTTTATCTTCGCAGACGTGTATTAACGTTCGGACGCGGCGAGACGGACCGTCCCGCTAGTGGACAGTTCAACCCCTGGGCGGGTTCCCCCAGCCGGATTGGACGTAATTTCCGTCGATGACAATCGCCGGGGTCGTGGGATTTCCCCTTGCAAGATCGAGCATTTTTTGCTTCGTTGTCGCGTCGTCTTGCGCGTTGTAACTTTGGAACGAAAAGCCTTTTCGCCGGTAAAATGTCTCGGCTTCCGCACAATACGGACATCCCGGCTTGACGTAAAGTTCAATGCGGTGTCCCGGCTCGATGTTCTCGACGTCAATCGACATTTTTCGTCCTCTCCCCAGAGCCCACGTTTTACTCACAGGACTGCCGGGTACTCCCATCGCCACGCCCTCGGCTGCGGGCCTCTTGCGGGGCCGGCGAGCTGCCGCGGAGCGAGGCAGCGGTATTGGCCGCGCCGGCGCTCACCGTCTTACAGATGTGGTGAGCGTCTGTTCTGTAGCCGGATTCTTTCTAGGCTGCTTCCGTATCCGGAAGCGCCTTGCGCACTTTCTGCACGTCCGGAATGATCTGCAAGAACTCGTCGACGAGCCCCGGATCGAAGTGCTGCGCTTTGCCTTTTTTGAGCGTTTCCAACACTTCGTTCAGCGGCCACGCTTTCTTGTACGGGCGCGTTGAGACGAGCGCATCGAAGACGTCAGCCAGCGCGCAAATGCGACCGGTGAGCGGAATGTCTTTGCCCTTCAAGCCGTTCGGATAGCCGCTCCCATCCCATTTTTCGTGATGCGCCAACGCGATTTCCGCACCCATCTTGATGACCGGCGAGCCGCTGTCTTTGAGAATTTCATACCCCGCACGTGCGTGCGACTTCATGATTTCCCACTCGGTCGGAGTCAGCTTGCCCTCTTTGAGCAAGATGCTGTCGGGGATGGCCACCTTGCCCATATCGTGCATCGGAGCTGCAAGAAAGATGAGCTCTTGTTCCGATGTTGGTCGTCCAATCCGTGCGGCGAGCAATCGAGAGTAGTGCCCCATTCGCACGATGTGGTTTTTTGTCTCCTTGTCGCGGTATTCGGCTGCGCGAGTCAACCGAAAGATCGTTTCTTCCTCCGCGAGCAGAATGTCGGCGGTCGCTCGACGCACGGTTTCTGTGAGCGACTCTGCACGCTCCGCGAGCTCGAGGTCGCGGTTGCGCAGCTTCAGTAAGCTACGAGCTCGTGCCAAGAATTGAACCGGATCCGCGGGCTTATAGAGAAAGTCGTCGACCTCTTCGTCCAGAACGCGATTGCGAATCTCGTTTTCGTTGGTGCCGGTAATCATGATCACCGGAACCTCGACCTTATCGGGAAAACGGCGGAAGGACTCGACGAACTGCAAGCCGTTCGGTTCGGCGAGCTCGAACTCCGTGACCAACAGATCGACCGGGTTGTTCTCGGCGTACATCAAGGCGGCGCGCGACGTCGTATAAGGTATGACTTCAACGCCATCGAGCTGCTTGAGGATCCGCTGGTAGCCTTGGAGACTGGAAAACGCGTCGTCAACCGCGAGAACGGTCTGCATGAGACGGTGCTTCTTCGGCGCAGGTAGCGGCCGTCCCGCAGTTTGCCGTGCTTTTTACGATAAGGCGTCGAGTGCAGCGGCCAGGCCGGAGCGGTCTTGGACATCGGCCATCGGTGCCGTCAGCCGGCACTGACGCGCGTTCTGCGGCAACGCCTCGCTTTCGAACGTCGCACGTACGGCCTCGATCCAGGTGTCGCCAAGATACCGCGCGAGGCTTCCGAGAACGATCACGTCGAGGACCAGAAGGTCGGCAAGCATGGCGCAAGCGGCGCCGACGGCACGCTGATTGTCGCGTACGATCTCGGCCGCACCTGCATCGCCGCGTCGCGAAAGTTCCGCGATCTCCGCAGGGCTCAAATCGCCGAGTTTTGCGGGATATCGCTCTTTGGCAAGCAGCGTCAACGCCGTCGCAGAACCGTACCCCTCAAAGCATCCCGGCTTTTCGAAAATGTCCGGGCCGCCCTCGCGGTAGCGAACGTGGCCGATCTCCGGAGAGTGTCCGTTCGAGCCGTAGCGAAGGCGGCCGTCCAACATCAAGCCGACACCGAATCCGGTTCCGCACGTGAGGTACGCAAGTCCGTCCGCACCGGCATACGGACCCCACAGCCATTCAGCCATCGCGCACGCGGCGGCATCGTGATGAATGCGCGTCGGGAGCGCAAATTCTTCGTGCAGCCGTTCGTAAAACGGGAAATTGCGAAACGGCAAATGTGGCGTGCCGATCACGACGCCTCGGCGCGCGTCGAGCGGTCCGCCGATTGCGACGCCTAAAGCACCCGTCGTTCCAGTGCGCAGCTCGCGCACTGCTGCGACGATGTCGCCGTAGATAAATTCCGGCCCGCGCGCAGGCTTTGTAGGGAACGATCGGCGTTCTAGGATTGTCCCGCTATCGTCGCCGCGGACGACCGTGCTCGACGTCCCACCGACGTTGACGCCAATTACTTCCATCAAGAGGCGCTCAGCGGCGGTTTCTCCAAACGCCGACCATGGTTACGCACACGGAATATCTCACCATGAACACCACGAAGCGCTACGAGATCATCGACATCACGCCGGAAATCGAAACGTTCTGCGCCAAGTCGAAGCTGCGCAACGGCATCATCCTCGTAAGCGCGATGCATATCACGGCGAGCATCTTCGTGAACGATCATGAAGGCGGCCTTTGGAAGGACATCATGGCCTGGCTCGAGGGTGTCGCGCCGGCCAAGCCCGACTACCTTCACCATCAAACGGGCGAAGACAACGCCGATGCACATCTCAAGCGCATGGTCCTCGGGCACCAGGTCGTCGTCCCGGTGACCGACGGCAAATTAGATTTCGGTCCGTGGGAACGCGTTCACTATGGCGAATTCGACGGCCGGCGACCCAAACGCATCTTACTCAAGGCGCTGGGCAATTGACGTGGAGGCGCCTACGGCTTTATTGCGACGGCGTTTACTTCGGGGTCGGCGAGCGCTTCGTATTTCGCAAAGTTCTCCGCGAAGAGCGCCGCCAATTTCTTGGCCTGCGCGTCGTACGCCGCTTTGTCGGCCCACGCTGCCCGCGGATCCAAGACCTCGCTCGGCACGCCGGGAACGCTTTCCGGAATCGAGAGCCCGAAGAATGGTTCTTTTTTGAACGCGATGCCGGAGTCGAGTTTGCCTTCGATGGCCGCGTTGACCATCGCGCGCGTGTACTCGATTTTCATGCGCGAGCCGACGCCGTAAGGACCGCCCGTCCAGCCGCTGTTGACGAGCCAGCAGCTCACGTTGAACTTGCGAATGCGTTCGCCCAACATCTTTGAATACGTCGTCGGCGGGTGCACCATGAACGGTGCTCCAAAGCAGGTTGAAAACGTCGCTTGCGGCTCGGTAACACCGCGCTCCGTACCGGCAACCTTTGCCGTGTAGCCGGAAAGAAAATGGTAGCGAGCCTGTTCAGGTGTCATTCGGGAGATCGGCGGGAGCACGCCGAATGCGTCGGCCGTCAGCATCACGATGGCGCGCGCATGTCCCGCGCGGGAGCCGGCGTGCACGTTCGGAATGAAATCGAGGGGGTATGCCGACCGCGTATTCTCCGTTTTGGATTGCGCCTCGAGATCGAGCTCCCGCGTGGCTTCGTCGATGACGACGTTTTCGAGCACCGTTCCAAAACGGTGCGATGCTGCCCAAATCTCGGGCTCGGCTGTTTTCGAAAGGCGAATTACTTTCGCGTAGCAACCACCCTCGAAGTTGAACACGCCGTCGTCGAGAGACCAGCCGTGCTCGTCGTCGCCGATGAGCGGACGGCGGGAATCCGCTGAAAGCGTCGTCTTACCCGTACCGGAAAGGCCGAAGAAGATCGCGACGTCGCCATCGGGACCAACGTTTGCCGAGGCATGCATGCTCAGCACGTTGCGCAGAGGCAGCAGGTAGTTCATGATCGTGAACACGGATTTTTTGATCTCACCCGCGTAGCGCGTGCCACCGATCAAGACGATCTTTTTCGCGAAGTTGACGAGTATGAAGGTCGGCGAATTCGTTCCGTCCCGGCCTGGATCGGCTTCGAACAGCGCCGCGTCGACAACGGTGAAATCGGGTTTGAAATCGCTCGGCAGCTTGTCGGGTACGATGAAGAGGTTGCGAGCAAACAAGTTTTGCCATGCAAGCTCCGTGACGACGCGGACTCGCAGACGGTAGCGTGGATCGGCGCCGAGATAGCAATCCAAAACGTAGATGTCACGCCGTCCTAAGTAATCCCCAACGCGCTGCATGAGTGCGTCGAACCGTGACGCATCGATGGCCATGTTGGTCTTACCCCAATCGATGTGTTTTTCGCTGGACG
>JBOHTT010000087.1:0-9171 GCA_050733775.1 Vulcanimicrobiaceae bacterium | reverse complement strand
CGCTCATGCAGCTCGCCGACACGACGATCGTCAACGTCGCGCTGCCGACGATCGACGGCGCGCTCGGAGCTTCGGTCGATCAGGGCGCGTGGTTCGTGACGGCCTACATCATCGCCAACGTCATCGTCATCCCGCTCTCACCGTGGCTGCAGACGCTGCTCGGCCGCAAAAATTATTTTGCGCTCTCGATTGCGGGCTTCTCGATCGTGTCGGTGCTGTGCGGTTTCGCACACGACACGACGACCGAGATCGCTTTACGCTTCGTGCAAGGCGCGTTTGGCGGCGGCTTGATGGTCCCGGCGCAGCAAATCATGCGCGACACGTTTCCGTCCGCACAGCTTGCCACGAGCCAATCGCTCTTCGCACTCGGCGTCGTGATCGGCCCGACGATCGGGCCGACCCTCGGCGGAATCCTCACCGACAACCTTTCGTGGCACTGGGTATTCTTCGTCAACGTTCTGCCGGGCATCGCCGCCACGGTCTTGGTGATGCTGTTTCTGCGCGATCCGGGGAAGCCGAAGCGCGTTCCGTTTGACGTCTTCGGCATTGCGCTTCTTGCGGCCGGTCTCGGCTGTTTGCAGTACGTGCTCGATGAAGGCGAGCGAAACGGTTGGTTCGGCGATGCGCGAATTCTCATCACGGCCGTCGTCGCGATCGTCGCGCTTGTAAGTTTCGTCATCTGGGAGCTCTATGGCGCGAAATCGCCCGCCGTAGCGCTACGCACGTTTCGCCATCGAACGGTCTGGGCGCTCGCGATCATCTACTTTGCCGTCGCAGGCGGTATTTTCGCGCTCGTCTTCATCCAGCCGCAGTGGGCTCAGACGTCGCTCGGATTTACGACGACGCTCGCCGGCATGCTGCTGATGGTTCGCACGGGCGCGCTCGTCGTGCTCTATCCGGTGACGACATGGGTGACGTCTCAAAACAACTGGGATATGCGCTGGGTCGCGGCCGGCGGCATTTTGGTGGCCGGACTCTCGACGTGGTTGCAAGCCAACGTCATGACGACGCAAACACCCTTTGCCGCGCTGGTCGCAACGCAGCTGCTCGGCGGTGTCGGCTACGCGTTCATTTGGGTGCCGCTCAGCGTCATGCTGTTCAAAACCGTTCCGCAGATCGAAATTCCGGCAGCGCTTGCGCTGACGCGGCTCGTTCAGCAAATCGGCGCATCGGCGGGCTCGGCGTATGCGGCGACGCTCTTGGACCGCGGCTATGACAGCGCCCTCAGCAATTTGGCAGGCAACATCAACTTGCACAACACGGCGGTCGCATCGTTCGTCGCCGAGCACGGCTCACACGCGATCGCACAGCTCAGCGCGCTCGTCTCGAGCCAAGCGCAAAACATCGCTGCCGCCGACGCTACGCGATTCTTCGGGTTGTTCACTGCTCTTGCGGCGGTGCTTCCGTTCCTGCTGCGCAGACGCGCAGTGCCGGCAGCGTCAGTCGTAGCGGCGGTTGACCCGCTCGAAGAACGGCGTAAGATCGACGTGCAGTTCCGGAAGCGCGTCGTGCACGAAGACCTCGTGCTTGTGAAACGTTCGCCTTCCATTCATGTCAATGGCCGCGAAAGTCTCCATCTCAGGAGAGACGTCGAGAACGAGACGAGATCCAAGCGCTAAGAGAAGCTCGATCTTTCGCTCGCGTTCGCCGGGACGATCGTCGGACGAACGAATCTCGACGGCAACGTATGGCGCGTGTCTCGGATATCGGCGCTCTTCCGGCGTCGCCGCGCGCATCTGTTCGTGCGAGTAGTACGAAATGTCCGGAAGTAGCGTGACCTGCTCGCCCGATGTTGTGATTGCGACGAAGCGGAGTTCGGTGCCGACATCGCCGCCATGCGATCGCGAATAGTCGTCGAGGATCCGCGCCATCCCAACCTGCGCGTGGGCGTGAGGCCACTCCGGGCTCACGATTTTCTCGCGACCCCGGCCATCGAACACCTCGATATAGGGCTTTTCCGCGTCCAACAGACCCAAAACGCGGTCGTCGTCCAAATGCATTCCACACCGTCCTATCACGGCGCAGCCGCATTCGGCAAGTCCTAGGCGATCCGAACGACCTCGGGCGTGGGGATTTGCTCGCTTCGATGGGTGTAGGCTTCCGCAAGCGCGTCGATGACGTCGCCGGCGACGACACCGATCGGCCGGCGCGCGGCGGCGATTTGTCCCGCGATGCCGTGCCAGTGCGCGGCGGCGCGAGCAGCATCGACCGGCGAGAGTCCTTGTGAGAGCAGCGTGCCGATCATCCCGGTGAGCACGTCGCCGGTGCCGGCAGTGGCGAGCGCGGAAGTTCCGCTGGTGTTGACGTGCAGCTCGAGGCCGTCGTAGATGAGCGTCGCTCTTCCTTTGAGCAGCGTAATGACGCGATGCTCGTCGACGAAGGCGCGCACGCGCGCGATCCGTTCTTCCTCGGGGACGGTTCCTTTGCCGGAGAGTCGCGCGAATTCGCCGGCGTGCGGCGTGATGACGACGCGCTTGCGATGCAGCACGTCGAGATGCTTGGCGAGATGGAAGAGCCCCGTCGCGTCGATCACCATCGGCAAGTCGATGCGGCGAATGACCTCCCGCACGATCGTCCCCATTTTGTCAGAGGCGCCGAGCCCCGGACCGATTGCCAGCGAGCCATAGTGACGCGAGACGCCGACGATCGCTTCGACCGACTCGTCGACGTCGCGCGGATCGTACGTGATGATCGTCTGCTCGACGAGATGCGCGCGCAGCGCGGATGCAGCACGCTCGGGAGTCGCGACGGTGACGTAGCCGGCGCCGGCGCGTGCCGCAGCGCGCGCGCACAAAACGCCGGCACCGGGAAATTGCTCCGACCCTGCGAGGACGAGCGGCGCGCCCGCGTGGCGTTTTTCGGTGTTTTGCTCCCGCGGCGGAATCAGCGCCCGAAATTCAGCGTCGTCGAGCGCGTGCGCGACGACGCCTTCATAGGTCGAAGGAAATTCGATCGGCGCGAGCCACAGCTCGCCGGCGTTCTCGCGCGCCGGATCGAGTAAGAGGCCCAGCTTGAGCGCGCCGATCGTGATGGTTGCCGACGCTGCGACGCACGGCGTCGCGCGGGAGCCGTTCGAGGCGTCGATTCCGCTCGGGAGATCGATTGCCAGCACCGGTGCGCCGCTCGCATTGATCGCATCGACCGCGCCCTCCAGCGGCGGCGAAAGCGGCAGGCGCGAGCCGACGCCGAGAACGCCGTCGAGAATCAGATTGGCGTCCGCGAGTCCGTGCAGCTCTGCGGCGCGCTCGAAGCGGCGAATTTCGACGCCGCTTGCGGCGGCGCGCCTAACCGCATCCTGGCGCGCGGTAGATTCGCGCTCCGCCGGCAGCGCGTAGACGATGCGCTGATAGCCGCGCGCGAGCTCGGCAAGCGCGGCAAACGCATCGCCGCCGTTGTTGCCGGGGCCGGCGATGCCGACGATGCGCTTTCCGCGCGCGTAGCGCGGGACGAGCGCCGCAATGGCTGCACCGGCTTCGCGCATCAACGTGACGTCCGTGCGTTCGGCGGCTTCGCGCGCATCGAGCGCGCGCATGCCGGCGGCATCGAGAACGATCATGCTTCGAGAACGACCACCGCAGACGCGATCGTCGCGCTGTGCGTGATCGTCAGATGGATCCGCGAAATTTTGCGCGCGGCAATCAGCTCTTCGGCGCGGCCGAACAGTTTGATAATGGGCTTTCCGCTCGCCTCGTGCGAGACGCCGACGAGTCGCCACGGGATTGCGTGGCCGAAGGCTTTGCGCGTCGCTTCCTTCGCCGCAAAAAAACCGGCGAGCCGTTCGGGCCACGTGCGTTTGCGCATGGCGTACGCCCACTCTTCCTCGGTGTATATTTTGCGTTCGAACCAGGCGCGACGGCGCTCGTCGAAGCGATAGCGCTCGACCTCCGCGACATCGATCCCAATGCCCACGATCACGGCGTCTCGCTTCTCGTCGAGCCCAGGACCCGCCTCGGGGAAAGTGGAACAGCGCAAGACGTGGGACCCGGGAACGCGCGCGAGCCAATCAGCATCGTCCCCATCAATCAAATCGACGCTGATTTTCTGACCCGTCTGGGTCTGTGTCTGGAGGAGCGGTTTCTCTCTCCGTTCGCCGTCCGCTCGTCGCTGCAGGTTCCGAAGAAAGTGCTGAACGGCGTGCGCGGACAGCTCTTTACCGGCGCGCTCGCAACGCAGGTCGCGAATGCGTATCCGCCGGGCGACGGCTTCGTTCTCGCGATCACCGACTACGATCTCTATAAGATTTCGACGCGTTACGTTTTCGGCGAAGGCGATCCCGCGACGCATCTTGCGTTTGTGTCGCGTCATCGGCTCGCACCGGAGTTTTACGGCGAATCCGCCGACGAAAACGTTCTGTTTCAGCGGACGCTAAAAGAAGCGGTTCGCGCGCTCGGACGTACGTTCGGCTTGCGCAACTGCCTGAATCAACGCTGCGCGATGCATCACGCCGACTCGATCTTCGAAACGGACAATCAGCTCTCGAATCTTTGCGATAACTGCGAGAAGCGCGCCCGCGCCGGCCGCTAGCGCAGCGCGCGTACTTCCGCGGCGAGATCGATCGTCTGCTCGCCGCTATCCGTGCGAATGACGAGCCCGCCGGAGGGCGAGAGGCGCAGCGCTTCGCCTTCGAGCTGCGCGCCGTCGTCGAAGGCGAGGCGATAGCGCGTCCCCGGGATTTTTCCGAGGCTCTCCCATTCGCGAACGATGCGCGAGGGATCGTGCAGGGCGTCCAGCGCTGCTTCGAATTCGGAGAGTATCGCCGCCAGTAATTCAGCGCGCGCGTTCTCGCCGGCGGCCGCGCAGTCGTCCAGAAAAATCGGTGGCGGAACGATTGCGTCCAGATCCGGACGGTTCTCGGGACGGTGCACGTTCAGGCCGACGCCGCACGCAATCGACGCGCGCTCGCCGACGATGCGCGACACGCACAGAATGCCGCACATCTTGCGCCCGTCGACCAACAGATCGTTCGGCCATTGCAGCTGTGGCGTGACGTTCCATCGCTGCAGCGCCTTCGCGACGCAAATGCCCGTCCAGAACGTGACCGCCCAGGCATCGCCGGCGCGAATCGGCTGCGGCAAGACGGCAGTAAAAAGCAAGCCGCTGCGCGGCGGCGCGATCCATTGCCGCCCGCGGCGTCCGCGTCCGGCCGTTTGCTCGTCCGCCACGATCACGCGTCCGGCAGAAGCCGGATCGCCGAGCACCTTTTGCGCGTCCTCGTTCGTGCTGCCGGTCGCGACGCGATGATCGATCTGCGTGAAATATCGCAGTCTCGCGGCGGAAACCGCTGCAGCAAAGGCCCCCGCGAGGCTCATCCCGTAACACCCTCCCCCGATGGCGAACGAACAAACGCTCATTCTCTGTAAGGGCGACGCGGTCCAGCGCGGACTCGTCGGGGAGATCGTCTCCCGCATCGAACGCCGCGGCTACGCGCTCGTCGCGATGAAGCTGCTGAGCGTCGACGAGGCGCTCGCAAAGCGGCACTACGCGGAGCACGAAGGCAAGCCATTCTTCAAATCGCTTGTCGAGTACATCGTTTCATCGCCGATCGTCGCGATGGTCGTCGCCGGCGAGAGCGCGATCGAAGGTTGCCGGCAAATGATCGGCGCGACCGACCCGCGCAAAGCCGCTACCGGAACGATCCGCGCCGATCTCGCGCAAACGATCGGACGCAATCTCGTGCACGGCAGCGATTCGCTCGACAGTGCCAAGCGCGAAATCCCGATCTGGTTTTTGCCGAAGGAATTATGCGAGCGAGAGCATCAGCTGCAAGCGCAGATCGTGAGCGACTGATGGCAGTGTCGCTCGAATCGCAGCGCGGCGCCGGTCGCCCGCTGATTGAAGGCGTCCGCGCGCGCGAGGTCTTGGATTCGCGCGGCAATCCGACGGTGGCTGTGAGCGTTGCGACGAGCTTCGGCGCGGTCGAAGAAGCGATGGTGCCGTCGGGGGCGTCGACCGGCGCGCACGAAGCCGTCGAATTGCGCGACGGCGATATGCGCCGTTACGGCGGAAAAGGCGTCGAACGTGCGGTGAGCGCGGTGAACGACGTGCTGGCACCCGCGGTCGAAGGCGCCGATGCAACCGCGCAGCGTGAGATCGACGCGCTGCTGCTCGAGCTCGACGGAACCGAAAACAAGAGCCGCCTTGGCGCGAATGCGATTCTCGGCGTGTCGCTTGCGGTCGCGCGCGCGGCAGCCGCGAGTCTCGGCGTTCCGTTTTATGCCTATCTCGGCGGACCGATCGCCGCGACGCTGCCCGTCCCGCAAATGAACGTCATCAACGGCGGCAAGCACGCTTCGGGCGCGCTGCAATTTCAAGAATGCATGGTCGTGCCGCTGGGGTTGCCGTCGCTGCGCGAAGCGGTCCGTGCGGGCTCCGAGACGTTTCACGCGCTCGGAAAGATGCTGCACGATCGAAAACTTCCGACGCAAGTCGGTGACGAAGGCGGCTACGCACCGCCGCTCGGCTCGATCGACGAAGCATTGAAATTGCTCGTCGAAGCGATCGAACGTGCGGGATACACGCCGGGAAAAGACGTTGCCATTGCGCTCGATCCGGCTGCGTCGGAGTTCTTTCGCGACGGTAAATATTGGCCGCACCTCGCGGACGATCACCCGTGCAATTCCGCCGAAATGGTCGGGCTGTACGAAGGGCTGTGCAAGAACTATCCGATCGTTTCGATTGAAGACGGGCTCGCCGAAGACGATTGGGAAGGCTGGGCGCTGCTGACAAAACGGTTGGGTGGGCGCGTACAGCTCGTCGGCGACGATATTTTCGTGACGAATACGACGCGACTAGCGCGCGGCATCAGCGAAGGCGTCGCCAACGCGATTCTGATCAAAATCAATCAAATCGGCACGCTGTCCGAAACCTGGGACGCGGTCGAGATGGCGCACCGCGCCGGATATCGCTGCGTGATCTCACACCGCTCGGGCGAGACCGGGGATACGTCGATCGCCGATATCGCGGTTGCCACGGGCGCGGGACAGATCAAGACCGGTTCGCTCTCGCGCAGCGATCGCGTTGAGAAGTACAACCGCTTGATGGCCATCGAAGAGCAGCTCGGCACGATGGCGCGCTATCCCGGAAAGGCCGCATTCCGGGCACTGGCCAACGATTAATATCGCGTGGGCCTGTAGCTCAGCGGTAGAGCGGCCGGCTCATAACTGGTTGCGCGCTGGTTCGAATCCAGCCGGGCCCACGTAGCTCTCGCCATGATTGACTTTACGCACCGTCGCAAAGGATTGCCGCGACTCGGCGCTCGCTTGCGAGACGGCGACGAAGTGCGCATCCTCGGCTTCGGCGGCGGCATCACCTACGAAGGGTACTATCTCGCGGCGATGGCGCGTATGCTCCGGACCGCGTATCAAAGCGCAATCATCGAAACGGCGACGCGCCCGCTCCCGTTTTGTACGTCCGAACGCGCCGTGTTTCGCGCGCGCGAAGTCGCGCAGATGAAACCAGACCTCACGATCGTCGAATTCGTGAGCGAAGACATGGAGTGCGATCCCGAACGGGTGTTGCGCGCAGCAGAAGGTATGGTGCGGCAAATCCGTTTTACCAATCCCGATCGCGAAATCGCGTTTATGTATTTTGGCAGCTACTCGCATCTCGGCGTCAAATATGCCGACGACGTCCTCGCGGCGTGGGAACGCGTCGCCGATCATTATGGCATTCCGTCCTTCGACGGCCTCGCGCTCGGAAATTGGTTTGTGGAAAAGAGCGTTGGAACGTGGTTCGATCGCTGGCCCGGTCGAAAATCGTGGGACGATCGAAATCCCGTCGGTTTGACGTACGATGGAATACATCACACCGCCGGCGGCGGAAGCTTGTTCGGCTCGCAACTCGCGCAAGGCGTCATTGCGATCTGCAATCCGGAAACGCTGCGAACGCAAGGTGAGATGCCCGCGCCGCTCGTTCGCGGTGATTGGGGCGATGCGATTTTCGTCCCGGCATCGCGCCTTTCAGGCAACGGCTGGGTGGGCGGACCGCTCGCCGATGTGCTGTACACGAGCGCGGTCGCGAAATGGTTCGACGAGCTTTCGGCCGCCGAACGCGAGGGTGCGCGCGTTCGAATTCCTTTCGAAGGGCGATATGCCGCGTTGTGGACGTTCGGGACCGGCGGCTCGATTGCTGCGACGCTCGACGGCCACCGGCGCGATCTTCCGTCCGCGACCGACAACATGCATCACGGCCACGAACTCTTAAATGAAGAGACAAGTCGTCAGCACGTGCTCGAGATCGAAGCCGTCGCGCTTCCCGCCGTCATTGCCGGGCTTGACTTGCTCGGTCAGGTCTTGCCTGAGGTCTCGTCGAACGGGTAATATCGCAAGGTCGCTCGCGGCGCCATCGTCTATCGGTTAGGACATCGCCCTTTCAAGGCGAAAAGACGGGTTCGATTCCCGTTGGCGCTACCACTGAAAGCTCGATTTGACGGGCTTTTTTCATTTGTGTTGGCGCTTTGTGGGCCCGTTGTGGGCCCGAGCCTTGCGAAACCGCTTCATCGAGCGCACCACGGAGCACACTGTCGATGCGGTTCGCATGGTCTTTTTGCAACGCTTCGACGAGGTGCAAATACGTGTTCGCCGTGACGCCGATCGCGGAATGCCCGAGCGCGGCAGAGATCGTCTTCAAGTCGGTGCCGGCAGCGAGCGCCAGCGTCGCATGCGTGTGCCGCAGATCGTGGAAACGAACCTTCGGGACGTCGGCGCCCTTCACGAAGCGAGCGAATGCCAGAGAGAATTCGCCGGGATCCCACGGTCGCGTGTCTGCGCGATCGAAGATCCAGGTCTCGTCGTCACGGCCGAGGCCGAGCAGCAGCCGGCGCGCGTTTTGGTCGGCGCGATGCTTACGGAGCGTATCGACGAGCGTGTCAGCAAGTGTGAGCGTGCGTGCGCTGCGCGACGTCTTCGGAGGCTTCACGCGTAGCTCTCCATCGACCACCTCAACGCTGCGACGGACGGAAAGACGTGAGTTATCGAGATCGACGTCGTTCCAGCGTAGACCGAGCAGTTCGCAGCGGCGCAAGCCGGTGCCAATCGCTACGAGCACCGGAACGTACAGCTCCGAGCCCTCGAGCGCACGCAGAAGCGTCCCGACGCCAACAGGGTCGAGCGATCGCATTTCGTGCCGCTCAACGCGCGGCGGTTCAACTGCAGCCGCAGGGTTGCGTGCAAT
>JBOHTT010000086.1:0-7254 GCA_050733775.1 Vulcanimicrobiaceae bacterium | reverse complement strand
CTTTGAAAGATCCGATGCGACATCGCGGTACAACGTTCGGGTCGTCCGAGCGAGCAGCTCCAACACTCGGAAGACGCCGTCACCCGAAATCGTGATCGCTTGCCATTCAACGCCCTCGTGACGATGGACGAGTGCGTAGGTATTCTGGCCGATGTCGTAGACAGCGAATTCGTTCGATTCCGCGATCAATGATGCGTGCTCGAGGGTGGCAACGTCGATCGTGTCAACGAGCTTCATAGCGACCTCTCCTAGTTGACGGAGAAGGCAACTTAAGTCCTATCGTCTTTTGCTCCTGTTGTTGCGTGCGCGGCGTCAACGTTCTGTCGCGGAGAGGTCGGGTGCGCGGAAGGTCATCGATGGTTCGGCCTCCCCGAGGGTCTCGACCTGAACAAATTCTGGCTGCAATTCGCGAACGCGATCGATCACTTCCATCACGAGCGATTCCGGCGATGAGGCGCCGGCAGTGACGCCGAGCGTGGTTACGCCTTCGAGCCACTGCCCGTCGATCGCTTTCGCATCGTCTACGAGATAAGCCGGTACCCCCTCGGCCTTCGCCACGTCGACAAGGCTGCGCGAATTCGAGCTGTTGGTCGAACCGACCACAATGATAACTTCGGTCTGCTTGGCAAGCGCACGTAGGGCCTGCTGACGGTTTTCTGTAGCGTAGCAGACATCGGGACGTGACGGCTCTGCAATATTAGGAAAGCGCCCCTTGAGCACGCCAATGATCTCGCGAGACTCGCTAAGTGCGAGCGTCGTCTGCGTGACGACGGCGACCCTGTCAGGGTCTCGAACTTCGACGGCCTTTGCTTCGTCGACGTTCTGCACCAACATCATACGTCCAGGTCCGTAGCCCAGCGTGCCTTCAACTTCTTCGTGTCCCTCGTGGCCGACGAGTAGCACCGTGCAACCCTGTGCGACGAACCGTCGCACCTCGCGATGGACTTTCGTTACGAGCGGACACGTCGCATCAATAGTACGAAGTCGCCGTTGTTCGGCGCGAGCATAGACGTCCGGTGCGACGCCGTGCGCACTGAAGACCAGCAGACCACCCGCCGCTGCGTCCTCAACATCGTCGACGAAGACCACGCCACGTGCCTTGAAGGACTCGACGACGCGCCGGTTATGGACCACTTCCTTGCGGACGTAGATCGTCTCATCGGTGCGCTCGAGAATATCGTCGATCGCGCGAACCGCCCTCTCCACACCTGCGCAGAAGCCTCGTGGTTGGCAGAGAATGATTCGGCGCATCTGGGTTCGCGGTGGCATCATGTCTTTTGCAGCCCTTTCACCGGTTATGGCCGGGTTTCCGACCTCTGCCTAGTCGCGAAGCCGGTTGTAGAACGAGCTGCCGATCCAGAAAGCTGCAAAGACAATCGCCGTGACCGATGGCCATTTGAGGCGCGGCCTAAGAAGGCGAACGTAAAGAAGGCAAAAGTGGCACCAATCAGCGTACCCGCGATCGTGCCGGCTAGGAGGACAAGGTCTCGGGTGATCCGCGTAGACCGCGCTGGCATGCCACGCGCGCTGTCATCGTGTACAGCCTCCACGATTTTTGTCGATCCATGCGAACTGGCTCTAAGAGATGGGAGCATCATATGTCGTCTACCACAGGTCAACGATGACGCGGCGCAGTTGTTTGGATTCCTAATTCAACCATGCGGCGTATCATAGATAATCAGCAGCGAACCTTCTATAACCACAGTTACATGCAGGCTGTAATGCCGCTATAAGAGCGCGCCTCGCGACAGAAGGACGCTCGCCCGACCTCCGCTCGTCAGAGCGCCTAAAAAGCATTCTTGCGGGTAAAAAATCGACGAACTCAATCCAAGTTTCTGCGCTCTGATCGCTTCGGCTGATCTAACGTAAAGGGACGCTTCGGCTTGACAAAAGCATCGGTCATAGACAACAAGCTAAATCATCCCGCGTTGTTCTCATTGATCGTGGGTTCCGGCGAGCCGGTCAAACCAGACCGCCAGAGAGTCGCCGCGGAATAGCACCCAATTTCGTACCCTCCAATAAGCGCCTATAGTGCGCAATATGCCCATCATGCCCATCATGCCAAATGAAAAAGCCGACCTCCGCCTCTACGGGGCTGTGTGCTCTATCTGGGTCAATCGTGTCACGAGATGTCACGTCAAGCCTAGTTTCCCCGAAGCTTCTGGAGTGGCGGTAGTTCGATTTCTTGGATGTTTACCGGCACTCTGTCAATAATGCCGATCTTTTTCATGAAGCTGGCCGTTTTCATGAATCCCGCCGGCTGCGCGTCATAGAACACAGCTTTGCGCGTCATCCATGCTTTGTATTGCGATGCAAGCTCAGGTTTGCCCGATGCTTCAGCGACCTCGTGCGATGCCTTCTCCGGGTCTGACTTTATGAGCTTGATGGCACGCTGGATGTAGCCGAGAAACTTTGCGGCGAAATCCGGATAGGCGTCGTAGAAACTCGTCGGCATAGCGGCTGCCGTAAAGGTAATTCGCCCGAAGGCTGAGCTGCTATCGAAGATCACGTGCGCACCGCGTTCGACTTCTTCAAATTCAAACGGCGGCGACGTCATGTGCGCGGTCAGTTGACCGGTCTCGAGCGCCGCGAGCCCATTGGGATGCGAGATCGCGACGAAGTTGCTGTCGAGCGCATGCGCGTTACCGAGCTGATTCTCCGCCTCTTTACGCAGCGCGATCGCGTCGGCCGAATCTGGCGCGGGCATGCCGATCTGCATACCGGGCTTGAAATCTTTGAGACTATGGACGTTCGGATCTTTCGTGCAGAGCCACATATCCATGTCGGATGTATTGGCGATTAGTTTGATGGGAGCGCCGTGGTCCCACGCGATCAAAAATGGACTTGCGCCCAAAATACCCACTTGAATGGTGCCGGCGATAAGCCCGTCACGAACGACGGCACCGCTCGTAAGCGTATTCCACGTGACTGTTGTCTGAGGGAAATCTTTTTCGATCCAGTGCTCCTGCTTGATGATCAGCAGTGGAGCGTACGCGAGCCCGTACTGATACACGATGGTAACGCTTTTCGGCGCGGGGTCTGCCGCGAGGGTGCCACTGGTGCACAGGAGTGCTATCGCGATCGCGGCGCAGAGTGTTCGAAGCATTTCTCGTGTCCTTACATCAGCTTTGCAGGAACCGGCGGTGTCACCGGGATGTCCATCATGTCCTCTCCGAAGAAAAGGTTGCCGCGATACACGCTTTTCATCTCGTGGATGATGCGCTCGCGCACGCCGGGTTTGTCGAATTGCTCGGTGAGATGGGATGCGACGAGGTTGCGCACACCGGCATCCTGCGCCAGATTGGCGAGCTCCATGTGCCCCATGCACGATTCTGCAAATGGCGCGTTGAGCTGTGTACCGGAGATGTAGTGGCACATGTGCACGAGCACGTCACAGTCTTGCGCCAAGGTGCGAATGCCTGCGCAAGGTCCGCTGTCGCCCGAATACACGAAGGATCCCTCCGGAGTGTTCAACCGGTACGCAAGACTGGTTAGATACGGTTGGAAATGCATCGCCGCCGTTACGTTGGCGCTCCAGCTGCCTTGGCGTACTGTGTTGCCGCTGTGCACTTCAGTCAAAGTCGGGTTCGGCATCTTGCGCGGCAGCACACCGCCGCGCGCTTGATAGATGCCCAGACTGCACTCATGCCGGGTGCGCGAGATGAGGTCAGGCCCGAAGGCTCCCTCTTCGGAAAAAAATGCGTTATGCACGCGCTGCAGTGGCGGAGGTCCGAAAACTGCAAGCTCGCCGATTTGCCCTGCACCTTGATCCCAGCGCGTCAGCAGCAGGCGGGGGTAGTCGCCGAGGTGATCGTAATGCAGATGGCTGAGGAAGAGGTGCGTAACGCGCGTCGCCGGGATTCCCAGTTCCATCAACCGGTGGTGAGCACCAAACCCGTGATCGAAGACGATGACGTCATCACCGATCTCGACGACGTATCCCGAACACGCACGACGCAGTGACGGCGTCGGAGTTCCGGTTCCTAACAGCCTGATTCTCATCATTGGCAGAACCTCGCAGCAGGATACCGTGCGTTTCCATCGTAGCCGACCCCACCTGTTCGGACTTGAACGATTCCGACAGGGTCTATTCTGAATCCGACAACTAGGACGCGTCGAGACCGGTGAAAAGAAATAGTCGAACCGTACCAAGGACTTCGGTCGCGCCGGGAAGAGGCTCGGCGCGTTTACGGATCGGCTTCATTCTGGCTCCGCGATTCACGTTAACGGCCTTCGCGGGACTCGTAGACTCTCTGCGTCTCGCAGCGGATGACGGCGATCGCAGCCGTCGCGTCGACTGTGACTGGGCAATCCTGGGCAACAAAGACGAACCGATTGTCTCGAGCTGCGGCACGCCTGTGCAAGCCACAGACGACATGGCCGACCCCGCTCGCTTCGACTACATCGCTGTCGTCGGCGGCCTTTTACACGATGGCCAAAAGGTTCTGCCGGGAACCTACGGTTTTCTTCGACGTGCAGCTCGCTCGGCCGTCCCCTTGGTCGGTTTGTGCACCGGCTCGTTTATTCTCGCTCGTGCGGGTGTTCTCGACGGCTATGAAGTTTGTGTCAGCTGGTTTCACCGAGACGATTTCCTGAACGAATTTCCGGGGATGCGTGTGCACGCGGATCGGCGATTTATCATCGATCGAGATCGCACAACGTGCGCGGGCGGCACGAGCGTCGTGCATTTAGCCGCGCATTTGATCGAGAAGCATTGCAGCCGTGAGCAAGCCATCAAGAGCCTTCGCATCCTCATCGAAGACAGACCGCTGCCTTACGATGCATGGCAACCCGAAGCGGTCGTAACGCGCCCGGCCAGAGACACGGTCGTGCGAGAAGCGATGATGATGATCGAGCAAAAACTCGCGGAGACGCGTCCGTTGTCTCAGCTTCTCGAACCGCTCGGCATGAGCATGCGACAGATCGAGCGTCGGTTTCTTTCGGATGTCGGCCTTACCCCGCGTATGTATCGTCTTCGTTTACGCTTAGCTCGAGCCAAATGGCTGGTCGAGCATACTGACAGATCCGTAACAGAGATCGGGCTCGATTGCGGCTTCAACGACTGTTCGCACTTTTCACGCACGTTCAAGCATCATTTCAAAACCCAACCGGCGCACGCGCGTCGGCTCGCCCGCAGGTCCACACTGCACCTTCAGAACGTCTAAAAGCGAACGCGGCGTCGCGGCGGCAGACTGTCTAGGTGCGAGATCGTTCCGGCCAGAAGTGCTCGATATTGGACGCAGTATCCGATAATCGGACACGTGTGTGCGTGGGCATGTCTTCGTCATGAGATGAGGTAAAAAATGGAAATCAAACGCACAGATTTCTTGAAGACGGCAATCGGTGCGACCGTCGGCGTCGCAGCCGTGGCAACCGCATCGCCATGGTATAGCGAAGCAGAAGCGGCGATCGGCAACTTTCCCGCCGGCACCACGGGGCCGTCGATCTTCGTCGGGCTATGCACGCCGTTTACTGGGTCGTATTCTTCTGACGGCGAGGACCAGCACAAGGGCTTCGTGCTCGCCGTTGAGGACCTGAACAAGGGGACCGGCGTCATGGCCAAGATCCCGTCGCTCGCCGGAAAGAAAGGCCTGCTCGGAAAGAAGATCGTTTATAGGGTCGCCGACAGCGAGACGAAGCCGTCCGTGGCCATTCAACGAGCGACGGAGTTCATCACACAGAACAAGGCGATCTTGATCGTGGGCGGTCTGGCCAGCTCCTCGGACATCGCCCTTGAGAAGCTCGCTCAGCAGCAGAAAGTGCTGTACATGATGGGCCCAAGCGGGTCCAACGACACGACGGGAATAGACTGTCAGCGTTACGACTTCCGGTCGCAACCCGACGGGTACATGGTCGCTCACGCTCTCGATCCCTACCTTATCGAGGAATATGGCAAGAACCGCAAGTGCATCTTTCTCTTGCCCGACTATAGCTATGGACATTCGATGGCGGATTCGCTATCTGAGGATCTCAAAGAGCGTGGCGGATGGACCACGGTCGCGAAAGTAGTCGCGCCGTTTCCGACCAGCGACTACAGCTCGTACTTGACCAATATCGCCAACTCGGATGCCGAGGTGTTCCTCAACATCGAATACGGCATCGACGGCGTCGCTTCGACCAAGCAAGCCGTGCAGTTCGGCATCGCGAAGAAGATGAAGCTCGTCATCCCGAACATATCGTCGTACTTACCCGACGGTCTCGGCCCGGACATCATGCAGGGTAACCTCGGCGTCTCGGATTGGTACTGGGGGTTTGCCGATCGCTTCCCGCTTTCGAAGATATTCCTCGACAGCTTCATAAAGCGTTTCCCGGGCGTCTATCCGCGCTGGACGGCACACGTCGCCTATTCGCAGCTGGCGATGTGGGCTGATGCTGTCGCGCACGCGAAGACGTTCGACCCGGTCGCGATCATCAAATACCTGGAAGAAGGCAACAAGGTCAATCTGATGCTCGGAGACATCTACTACCGCGCCGGCGATCACGACCAGGTACGGCCGGTCCCGGTGCTTCGCGGAAAGTCGCGGAGTCAGATGAAGAACAAAGAGGACTTCTTCGAAATCGTCGCCCTCGTGCCGGGAGAGCAGGTGATGCAACCGCTCTCCGACACCGGCTGCAAGATGCCCCCGTACACCTAGGCGCGCGAGAGAAAGTTGCTGCAGTTGCTCCAAGCGCAAGCCCTCGCCGGGTTTGCGCTTGGAAGGCGTGATGTCGCATTGGTTTTATAGCATGTCGCGTTGTTGCAAGACGCGGCAAAGGGCTTGGGGCACAGTGAAGAGGCTGTATGCGTCGTTTTTCGGTGTGGTCGCTTCTTTCGGAAGCGATGCGTGGCCATCAGGGTTGGCAACGCCACTGGCGAGCTGCCGAACCGAAGACGGCGTACGACGTCGTCATCGTCGGCGCCGGCGGCCATGGTCTGGCCACAGCCTACTACTTGGCCAAAGAACATGGTGTGCGAAACGTCGCCATCGTTGAGAAAGGCTGGCTTGGCGGCGGAAGCATCGGCCGCAACACCACGATCGTTCGCTCCAACTATCTTTACGACGAAAGCGCAGCGATATACGAACACTCGCTCAAGTTATGGGAAGGTCTCAGTCAAGAATTAAATTACAACGTCATGTACTCGCCGCGCGGCGTCCTCATGCTAGCGCACAACGTTCACGACGTGCAGATCTTCAAGAGACACGTGCCCGCAAATCGTTTGAACGGCATCGATAATGAGTGGCTGACGCCGCAGCAAGCTAAGGAATTTTGCCC
>JBOHTT010000085.1:0-2322 GCA_050733775.1 Vulcanimicrobiaceae bacterium | reverse complement strand
CGTCAAGCGCGCTGTACGAATGGAACTATCCGAAGCAGCTGTTGCGCATTCGCATGACGGAGTGCGAAACGATGCCGGTCGCCGCACGTGAGACGCAAATCTTTGGCGAGGACTTTCTCCTACGCCGCCCACTACTCAATGCGATCTTGCAAGATCGCGCGCCGGTGCTCTTGATCGACGAAATCGATCGCGCCGACGACGCGTTCGAGGCATTCTTGCTCGAGGTCCTCGGCGAGTTTCAGGTCACGATTCCGGAGCTCGGGACGATTCGCGCAAAGGAGCGACCGGCCGTCGTTCTCACGTCCAATCGCGCTCGCGAGCTCTCCGATGCGTTGCGCCGTCGTTGTCTGTATCTTTGGCTCGACTATCCCTCGCCGGAGCGCGAAGCTCAGATCTTACGCGCGCGTATCCCGGGAATCGACGGGCGCTTGGCCGCACAAATCGCAGCGCTCATGCGGTTCTTGCGCGAGCAGCCGTTCTCGAAAGTCCCCGGCGTTGCCGAGGCGCTCGATTGGGGACTCGCACTGGTACGACTGCACAAAGATGCCGTCGACGAGGCAACGCTCGAGATCACCCGCGGTTGTATCCTCAAGGCAAACGAGGACTGGAATCTGCTGCGCGAGCAACGCTCGCGCTATCTGCCGCTCCTTGCCGGCTGAGGCGCGCCTAAGCGAGGAAATCTCGCGCTTCTGTGCGACGCTGCGGCGCGCGCACGGATTTCGGATCGGCATTGGGGAGACGCGCGACGTCTTGCGCGCGCTCGACGTCGTGGGGACGGGCGACGAACGCCGTTTTCGCGCCGCGTTGCGAGCCGTCATCTGCGGCCGCTATCAGGACATCGAGGCGTTCGAGCGCGAGTTCGACGCCTTCTTTCTCGGTCGCGTTGTCGAGCCACGTGCGATCGTCGCGCGCGAGGTCGCCGTACACTCGTCGCCGTCAACCTGGGAGGCGCTCGTTGCAAAATACAGTCCGGCAGCAGGACGTGGTGCTGCTCCGGACCTGTCGCCCGTCAATGACATGCGCTATGCGCGTGCGGTCGATGCGTTGCTAAACAATCTACGTTTGGGCCGCACGCGGCGATGGCGGGCGAACGACGCCGGACCGCGCTTCGATCTCCGCCGTACGTTGCGCCTCAGCTTGCACACGGCGGGCGAAGCCGTGCGCTTGCGGAAATTGAGCCATCCGCGTCGCAACCCTCGCGTGCTCGCAATCATTGACGGCAGCCGCTCGATGAGCGAACACGCGGCCGGCATTTTGCACTTTGCGCGCGCGCTCGTCCGGCGCACTCCGCGGGCGCACGCGTTTGTATTCAGCACGACGCTTCGCGAGATCACCGGAGATTTACGACGCGGCGTCCTCCCCGTACTTGGAGACGCGTGGGGAGGCGGCACGCGCATCGGCCAGGCCCTACGCGATGCCGTCCGCACGCACGGCGGATTGTTCGAGGAGAATACCTTGGCGCTCGTATTTAGCGACGGTCTCGATTTCGGTGATTCCGTCGAGCTCGCGCGCGCAGCTGCAGAAATCCGGCGGCGCAGCGCCGGCCTCGTATGGCTCAGCCCCAATGCGGGACAACCGCGCTACCTTCCCGTGACGCAAGGAATGCGAGCCGTCCTTCCGTCGCTCACCGCGCTGCTCGCGGCAAGCGACGTGGAAGGATTAGCTCGCGTCGCGAAGCGGCTCTAGTTTACGGATCGCCTTCCGCAAAGAGAATGTTCGGAAGGTTCGCCGGTGACGGCGTGTTGGTCCCGACGAGAATCCAAACGACCGTATGCGAGTAAAGCGGAATCGCGCGCGGATCGCCGGTGTAGAGCGATAGCGTGCTCGACGGCACCGTACACACGCTCGTGCAATACTGCGGCGTCGTGCTTTGCGTGTAAATCTGTACGGGGCCGCTCAGCGGTCCGACGTTGTTCGCGTTCAGCGAGACGCCCCAAACATCGAGGAAGTTGCCGAAATTATAGATCGACATCGTGCACGGTCCCGTCGCGCCCTGTGCGGAGCCGCAGGTCGGCGTATCGTTTTCGAGGTGGATCATGCCGCTGGCGTCGTGCGTATGAATGCGATACGCGCACGTCCACGTCGGAATTTGATTCGGCGGCGAAGAGGAAGGATCTTGAGGCCCCGGATTGATCATGCCGACGCCGGCCGGGATCTCTACTTCCGAGCCGCCGCTATAGATCCCGACGAAGAAATGCACGTGATAGTTCGTGGGCATCGCGGCGGTACACGGAATGCCGTCGACGGTGTTCCCTCCGGGACTCGTGCCCGCCATCGGATTCGTGCCGTTCGTTTCTCCATCGCCGACGCTTAAGGTAGTCG
>JBOHTT010000084.1:0-2970 GCA_050733775.1 Vulcanimicrobiaceae bacterium | reverse complement strand
ACCGGGCAACGCCATCGCGCCGCCACCGGGCAGCGCCATCGCGCCGCCTCCCGGCAACGCCATCGCACCGCCGCCATAGGTCGCGACTTGCGACGCCGTGCGCGTTGCGCCGGAAAGTTGCGGTATCTCGCTCATCCCCCCGGGACGGCCGCCGCACGAGACGAGAAGCAGTGAGAGGATCGCAACTGCCGAGACCGTGCGCATTACGCCGCTTCCTTCATTGTGACGACGTCGAGGAGCGCGCGAACCACGTCCGGATCGAGCTGCGTCCCCGCAACCCGCTGCAGCTCGGCAATCGCGCGGCTTGGCGAAAACGGTGCACGATAGGGCCGCCGTCCGATCATGGCATTGAACGTGTCCGCTACCGACACGATGCGCACGTACACCGGAATGCGACTGCGGTCCAATCGATCAGGATAGCCGCACCCGTCGAAGCGCTCGTGATGCGAGCGCACCATAACGCCGAGATCGGCTAGCTTCGGATATGACGAAACGATCTCGTGCCCGGTAGCGGCGTGGGCGCGCATGACGTTCATCTCCTCATCGGAGAGCTGACGCGGCGCGTTCAGGATTTCGAGCGGCGTTTGAGACTTGCCGACGTCGTGGATGAGGCCCCCGCGCGCGACCATGGCGATCTCGCGTCTACTCAGCGACATGCGCCGCGCAATGCGCGCGCACCAGGCCGAGACGGCACGGCAGTGCTCTGCAGTTTTCGGGTCGTTCATCTCGATGCGATCGAGCATGTCAGCGCACAGCACGTCGATCTCGTCGACGGTTTCGATAACCGGCATTATCTCGGCGCTCGCCGGCGTCAATGCCGCAGTTGTCGCGAACGATTGCGCGATAAACGCGGGAATCTCGCAACGGGCAATGTGCGAAAGCGCTTCCGGAAACGACGTGAAAAGACGGCGAACGTTCGAACGGCCGTTCTGTTTGCAAGTCGCATCAGCCCAGGCCGTCATGGTGGACCAATCGGCGTTCGAGGTTGCAGCGGCAAAACGATCGATCAACGCGTCGGCGACGGCAGTAAGGAGAAGAGTTTGTTCTTCCGGCGGCGCCGCCAGGTCGAGAAGCGCGCGCTTAAGCACAGCTCGATTCGCGACTGCGTCTTGGCCAAGCGTACCGACGTTATCTGGGACCGACTGCGACCACATGGAAAGCGCTCCGTTGTTGTACCTACATCGTACGTCGCCGAGGGAGCGCTACCCATGTGACGGAGCTTACAAACGCCCGGCCGGTTCCTCGAGCCTCGGAATAGCGGGAAGCGCTTCGAACATCGCCGCGATGCCGCCCAAACCGGCGTCGCGAAGGGCGTCCAGAGCGGCAAGAAGCGCGTGGTGATCGACGGTTCCTTCATTATAGTCGTGAACGGTCTCGACGGCCTCGAACAATGCGGCGAGCCTTCCCCTCAAGCGCGCCAGCCGACCGTCGGAGCGTAAATCCCGGCGTACTTCCATCTCGCGCAATAACGTCGCCGCCAAGAGCGCAAACGACAGGGCTTGAATCGCCAGTTTTCCTTCGCCGGTATCGGGCAGTCGCCGCTGCGCTTCACGCAGCGCGTCGACGGCCGGCTCTTTCAATCCGGCGGCGGCGGCATACAACGCGATCTCGGCCCACCGCAAAGCACGGCGATCGGGCGTGAGCTGTTCGTCGCCGCTGCGCGCGAGCAGTTGATACGCGTGCGCAAAATCTGCGCTCCAAGCAGCCCGCAACGCCTGACCCGGAAGCAACGTCGTCGTCCTGTCGTTGGTCATTTGCAACACGTCGGCGACGTCGAGGGAGCGTTCGATCGTCGCCATCATCGCCGCGTCGCCACGCTCGGCGGCGACATAATATGCGGCTACCAGCGCCCACTCCCTCACCGCGGCGTCACCCGATTTCAGGGCGAAGCTCGCAACGTTTTCAACGTACTCGAGCGCCTGCGATGGACTCGCGTTCCAAACGTACGCAATTTCGTACAGGATGCTCGACGCGCGTGCGGCCAAATCGTACAAATTCGCGCCGATCGCAATATAGCGCGCCTTGAGCGCGTAGCGTTCGGCTTCGTTGACTTCGCCGCAGCGTAACGCGACATACGCAGCCTGATGATAGCCCCGCGCACGCAGTTCGCTTGGGAGAGCACCTTCCAGGAGAGGAACCGCTTTCGCGATGAGCGTGCGCGACTCTTCAAACCTGTCCGCGAGAGCATATGCGGTTGCAAGCGTTGCGCACAGCATCGGATAGAGCTCGTGATTCATTTGCGATGCGGGCTCGATTGATGGTTCCAAGATGTCGATGCAATCGAGTCGGCTTCTGCGCAGCAAATCCAGCGCGTAGCGATAGAGAATTCGCAAGCGCAAATCTTCATCGGCTAATTCGTGAATCGCCAGCCGGAACCAGGCTTCGGACGTGTCGAAGCGCGCATGCTGCGAGTCGATGATTGCTCGCAACGCCAAGATTTTCGGATCGCGATCCTGCAAAGACTCGGGAAGCGCTTCGATCCCTGCTTCAACCGCTTCGACCGCGCCGACCTCGATCAGGGCAAAGCCGCGATCGGCGAGCACTCTGGCCAGCGCGGCGCTCGCCTTCGCTTGGCGGTGAAACTTCAAGGCGTCGGCCCAGCGGTTCGCACGTTCGCTCGCGCCGCCGGCGTTCACCAGAACTTGCGATTCGAATTCGACGCTGTGTTGTTGCAGCGTCGCGCGCAAAAAGTTCCGGAACGAGGAGTCGTAACGATAGGCATCCGCGTCTACGGCGTTGATGTAGAGCCCGTCGCGCTCGATGAGGCCGGCTAGCAGATCTTTATCCGGGCGGTCGAGGACCTCGAATCGCAGCGTATCGTACACGCACGTTCGCAGCAAAAAGTCTCGCGTTGCCGGATCGGCTGCGTCACAAGCTGTCTGCGCGAGCACTGCATAAGGTGCCTCCGAAGCGCCAAATGTCGCGAAGGCCGATTCTGGCAGTCCCATCGTGAGCGCGACGGAAGCGGCC
>JBOHTT010000083.1:0-4610 GCA_050733775.1 Vulcanimicrobiaceae bacterium | reverse complement strand
GGTCGTGATTGCAAATGTCGCCAGGCAGCTCGTCGTTGATGAAGTTCACAACTCGCGTCAGCATCAGCGCAATCGGCAACATCATCACGACTTCGTCGGCCATGATATAGAACTTCAGCCGTGGATGCTTGCGCAAGAAGATCCAAATCGCGATGATCCCACCGCCCAAGCCGCCGAAGAACCCCATCCCGCCGTTCCAGACGGCGATGATATTGAGCGGATTGGAGATGTAGTCCGCGAGCGTGTGGCGCGTGACGATGTCGGCCGCGACAAAAAATAATCGTCCGCCGACGAGCACGCCGATCAACGCGTAGACGAGAAAATCCTGAATCTCTTCGGTAGACAGCCCAAGCCGGCGACGCCCTGCAGGACGGTTCAGCCACGAGAACACCAGGATGAAGCCGACCAAATACGAGAGCCCGTACCAATGAATGCCGATCGGGCCGAGCTGAATCGCAATCGGGTTGATATTCGGATATGTAAACCAGTGCTGCACTGCTCTCGCCTTAGCCGGAGGCGACGGGCCCATCCTGCTCGAAGCGCGGCTGGTCGATGCAGCCGAATCTGAACGTCATCACCGCCCTCGGTGCAGGCCTGCTCTCGTTCGTTTCGCCCTGCGTCTTGCCGCTGGTGCCTGCGTATCTGTAGTTTTTGACCGGTTCGAGCGTCGAAGAGCTGCGCGACGGCACGCACGAATTACACCGCCTGAAAATTTTCTTGCACGCGGTCGCGTTCACCCTCGGCTTTTCTTTCATCTTCGTCACCATTTTCGGGTTGGGATCGGCAGCACTGGGCGCGACGTTCGCAAACAACAAAGACCTGATCGCCAAGATCGGCGGCGTCGTCATCATCGTGTTGGGTCTGAACATGATGGGAGTCTTTCGTATCCCGTTTTTGGCGATGACGAAGCGCGTGGAAGTGCGCAGCCCGAACCGCTCGCTGGTCGCGTCATTCCTGGTCGGCGTCGGTTTCGCAGCAGGCTGGTCGCCGTGCGTCGGTCCGTTCTTAGCGAGCGTCATCGTGCTCGCGTCGCAACAGAGCGACGTCAACAACGCCGTCTTGTTGCTCGCCGTCTATTCGATCGGACTCGCCATTCCGTTTCTCATTGCGGCGGCGGCGATCAGCTTTTCGCTCGGTCTGATGAACCGCATCAAACGTTTCCTCATGCCGATTGAATTTGCCGCCGGTGCGCTGCTCGTCGCGACCGGTTTTGTCGCGTTCTTCGGACTGTTCTCGCGAGTCGCAAGCTTCTTCTCGCAGTACATACCGACGCCGTCTCTGTGAAGGGGCTTTGGCTGACGGCGGCGCTCGTGCTCGCCGCCGACCAACTCACGAAGAGTTTTGTCATTGGGCACCTCGGACCCGACGAGAGCCGCGTTGCGATTCCCCACGTCTTGTGGTGGACGTTCGTGGAAAATACCCACGGCGCGTTTGGGCTTTTTGGAAACTCGGCGGGCCTATTGATCGGCATGGCCGTCGTCGTGCTGGGCGTTTTTTGGTTTGCGTTCCGTGAGGCAGCGCGCGAATCGTTGCTCGTACGCGTGGCGTTCGGCGCAATCGTCGGTGGCGCCGTGGGCAACATCATCGATAGGCTTCACTATCATTACGTCGTCGACTTCGTCGATCTGCGATGGTGGCCGGTCTTCAACATCGCCGATTCGTGCATCACGATCGGCGTCGCAGTTCTCGTCGTGGCGAGCCTGCGCCGTGATATGCGATCGCGAGCGCGAACAACGTCGCCGCCGCAAGCGCCCTGAACCGATACGTCGCCGGCGAAGCCGACGAAGGACATCGCACGGATGCGGTCGTCGCGAAGATCAGCGGACTTCCGCGTTCGCGCGTCGCGGCGGCACATCGCGCAGGCCTCGTGCGCGTTAACGACGCCGCAGCGAAGCCAAGCCTGCCGCTGCGCGCCGGCGATATCGTCGAATACGATGTCACGCCGCGGGAACCGCTCGCCGTCGAAGCGGAAGATCTTCCGCTGGACATCGTGCATGAGGACGACGATTTGCTGGTCCTCAACAAGCCTGCCGGGATGGTGACGCATCCGGCGCACGGCGCATCCGACGGTACGCTCGTCAACGCGCTGCTCGCGTATTTTCCATCGCTTCCCGGCGAGCGGATCCGTGCAGGACTCATCCACCGGCTCGATCGCGACACGTCAGGCTTGATCGCGGTCGCAAAGACTCCGGAAGCGCTCACAACTTTGGGACGCGCGATGAACAAGCGCTACATCAAACGCGAATATGTGGCGCTGGTGCGCGGCGTACCGCGCGACGCCGAAGGAACGATCGAAGGCGCGATCGGGCGCGATCCGCAGAACCGCATGCGCTTTGCAATTCGCGCGGACGGTAAGCCGGCGGTCACGCACTACAAGGTGCGCGAGACGCTGCATAATGCATCGGAGCTCGAGTTGCAGCTCGAGACGGGGCGCACGCATCAAATTCGCGTGCACCTGGCCGCGATCGGTCATCCCGTCATCAACGATCCGCTCTACGGGCGCAGCGATCATCGCTTTCCGCTGGCCGGACAAGCGCTGCATGCCTGGAAGCTCGAGCTGAAGCATCCGCGTACCAAAGAGCGCCTGCGCTTTGAACTGGAGCCGCCGCCGGAATACGCGGCGACGAAAGAGCTGTTACGGCGATGAGCTTCACGCTCGCGAGCACGGACGGTCCGGCGCGCGCGGGAACGTTGCAGCTCGCACACGGCGAGGTCGAAACGCCCGTCTTCATGCCGGTAGGCACGTCGGCGACCGTCAAAGCGCTCTCGTCGCGCGACCTGCACGAGATCGGCGCGCAAATCGTCTTGGCGAACACGTATCATCTCTGGTTGCGTCCCGGACGGGAAACGATCGTTGCGGCCGGCGGCTTGCATCGGTTCATGGCGTGGGATCGTCCGATCTTAACGGACAGCGGCGGCTTTCAAGTCTTCAGCCTCGAGTCACGGCGGCGCGTCGACGAAGACGGCGTGACGTTTCGATCGCATCTTGACGGCAGCGAACATCGCTTCACGCCGGAGAACGTCGTACAATTTCAGGAAGCGCTTGGCGTCGACATTGCGATGGCGCTCGATGTGTGCATTAAACTGCCGGCGAGCCACGAAGAGGCGGAGGAAGCGGTGCGCGTCACGAGCCTGTGGGCACGGCGCTGCGCCGCCGCCTGGACCGCGCGCGACCGTACGCTGCTTTTTGGCATCGTGCAAGGCGGCCTCGACGAACGGCTGCGCAGCCGCAGCATCGACGATCTCGTGGGGCTCGACTTTCCAGGCTACGCGATCGGCGGGCTGTCTGTCGGCGAATCGCGTCACGACATGGAGCGCATGACGCGGTTTTGCGCGGATGCGTTACCGCGCGAACGTCCACGCTATCTGATGGGTGTGGGGACGGTGCGAGACGTTATCACCGCGATCGACGGCGGCATTGACATGTTCGACTGCGTGTATCCGACACGCTGCGGCCGCAACGGCCGCGCGATGACGCGAAACGGCGAGCTGCACATCAAGAATGCCGCGTTTACACGCGATTTCTCGCCACTCGATTCGCAATGCGACTGCATCGTTTGCACGACCTATACGCGAGCATACCTTTCGCATCTCTTTCGTTCGAATGAAATGCTCGGACCGCAGCTGCTGTCATATCATAACGTATATCTGCTCGTGCGCTTGGTCCGCGAAGCCCGCGAATCAATCGGGATGGGGACGTGGCAGCAGTTCCGCGATAAGGTTTTAGCCGCGGCGCTGGTGGAGTCTTAAACGGTCGCCGGTTCTCGCTTTTCATTCAGCAGACCGCGCCGTCGCGCTCGAGCGACGGCTTCTCCTCGGCTACGCGCTTGCAGCTTGCGCAAGATCGAGGTGATCTGGTTGTTCACCGTCTTGCTTGACCGCACCGTAACTGCGGCGATCTCTTTCGTCGGATAGCCCTCCGCGAGCGCTTCGAGCACACGACGCTCCGCCGGTGTGAGCGGAGTCGTCTCAACACCCGCGGCGCATCGTTGCAAGAGGATAATGATGCCGTTTGCCCGCGTTCGCGCCTCCTCGGATGGCTCGGCATTCGGATCGCCGAGGAGCTTGGAGACCCAGCTCGCCAGATCGCGCCGGTATTGTTCATGCGCATGTGCAGCCATGTCGTCCAGGATCGGCTGTGCTTCCGAAATACGCCCGTTCAGGCCCAAAATGGCTGCAGCGCAGATTTTTGCTAGCTCGAGTTCAGGAATAGCACTCTGCCCCATTCCGACTAGCTTAGCGTTCGCAGCTAAGGATAACGATCGCCTGGCGTCGTGCACCGCAATATCGTAAGTCAAGCGCAAATGGTCGAGCAGAGCACAATATGAGTAATATACCGACTCGCGCAAAGGAATGATGTCGCGGTTCATTGCTGGCTCGCCAAAATTCTGCACGAGTGCCAGAAACTTGCTCGCTTTATCGAGGTCGCCCTGAAGCATACTGAGATGTGCGGCCGTTATAAGAACAATCGCTTCAAAGCGTGGCTGTTGCTGTGCCGGTACTGGCAAAAGTACGCGTTTGAGGGCTTCGGCCTCTCCGATGTCTCCGCAACGGCAAGCGTAAACAAACAATGACGCGTTCTCAAGGTACGACATCGAATGGTCCAGAGA
>JBOHTT010000082.1:0-5199 GCA_050733775.1 Vulcanimicrobiaceae bacterium | reverse complement strand
AGAACGCACCGCTGCGTCCGCGCGAGGTTGCGATCCCGTCAGCCAGCATCGAAACGATCTCATCGAACTCGGCGCGCGAAAGATCGCGATACGGATATGCCTTGCGTACCAGCGAAAAAAGCGCGTCCTCTTGCCATTCGTCGGTTGCACACGCCGCAACGATTTGTTGCGCCAGAATGTCGAGCGGTGCGGTTGGAATGCCGATTGCGTCGATCTCGCCGGTGCGAATCGAACGCACGAGCGCTGCGCATTCGATCAGCTCGTCACGCGTCAACGCGAATAACACACCTTTGGGAGTCGCACCGACCCAGTGTCCCGAGCGTCCGATGCGTTGCAACGCGGTGGCGATCGAACGCGGCGAACCAAGCTGCACGACCAAATCGATCGTGCCGATATCGATGCCGAGCTCGAGAGATGCCGTCGCGACAACGGCGCGAATTTCACCGCCTTTCAGACGCTGTTCGGCGACGAAGCGCGCGGGACGTGAAAGGCTCCCGTGATGCGGCAAGACGATATCGGGGCCGAGACGCTTGGTGAGAGCGAACGTGACGCGTTCGGCCATCCGTCGCGTCGGAACGAAGATCAGCGTCGTGCGATTCGCTTGGATCAGCTCGCAAATGCGATCGTAGACGTCGTCCCACATCTCGTTGCTGGCAACGTGTCCGAGCTCATCTCCCGGAATTTGCACCGAGAGCTCCATTTTGCGCCGATGGCCGATGCCGATGACGGTCGCGTTCGGGCTGAGATATTCCGCGACACTTTTGAGCGGCTTCACCGTCGCCGACAGTCCGATGCGCTGTGGCTTCTTGCCGCCGCTCGACATCACGAGATGATCGAGACGTGCAAGGGTGAGTGCGAGATGCGAACCGCGCTTATCGTCCGCCATGGCATGAATTTCGTCGACGATGATCGTTCCGACCGAGCGCAACAGCTCGCGCGAGCGTTCGGCCGTCAAGAAGATGAAGAGCGATTCCGGCGTCGTGACCAAGATGTGCGGCGGCGTGCGCAGCATCTTCGCGCGCTCGCTCTCGGTCGTGTCGCCGGTACGGACGGCCGTGCGAATCGGCGCGAGCGCGATGCCGCGCTCCGCCGCGAGCGCGTTCAGCTCGCCGAGCGGTCCTTCGAGGTTGCGGCGCACGTCGTTCGTGAGCGCGCGCAGCGGCGAGACGTAGAGCACCAGCGTCCGATCCGGCAGTCCCTGCGGCGATTCGGCGCGGCGGACCAGCTCGTCGAGGCACAGCAAAAACGCCGCCAGAGTCTTACCGGAACCGGTCGGCGCGGTAACGAGCACGTCGCGGCCTGCCCTGATTTCGGGCCAGCCCAGGCGCTGCGGCTCGGTCGGCGCTTGGAAGCGCCCCTCGAACCAGTCGCGGACGATCGGATGAAAGCTTTCGAGCACGGTTCCTCTCTCGAACAAGAGTTCGAGCAGAAGCGTTCCATTCCCAGCCGATGGACGTTGTAATATTTATGTTGTACAATGTCATCATGAGTGATGCCCGCAGGGCGCAATGGCGGGCCGCCCGCGCACGCGCGCGGGAACGTGCGCGGCTCGAGGGCCGCTGCATCGGCTGTTTGCGGACCCGGGTACGCCGTGGCCGCGTGACCTGCAGCGAGTGCGGGCAGCGTGCCAACGCCGCAAAAAGCCGCCGCGTATCGCGGCTGCGCTCGAGCGCGGTCGCACAGGCGGAAGCGTTCGGGATCGACATCGTGATGCTGCTGCGCAACGTACGGATGTCTGCGGATCGGCGGTTTGCGTCGCTCGAGCAAATCTTGCGCGACGCGCAGACCTTCGGACGAGCCACGCCTCAAGGATCGTGAGCGGGCTCCGCGACATTTTTGGCGCGCTCGTACGCGAGAAGGCATGGTTCGTCGTCGTCGGCGGTGCCGCGATGCGATTGCACGGTTCGACCTACGTGACCCAGGACGTCGACATCGTCTACGAGCGCTCGCGGGAAAACGCGCAACGTATCGTCGCAGCGCTGGGCCCGTTCCGGCCGCGGCCGCGAGAATTTCCCGCGGACCTGCCGTTCATCTTCGACGTTCAAACGTTACTCGTCGCCGACATTCTCACGCTCGAAAGCGACGCCGGCGACATCGACTTGCTCGCGACGCTCAAAGGCGTCGGAAACTACCCTACCGCCGAGGCCGCATCGGAATGGTTTTCCCTCGACGACCTCGCGTTCCAAGTACTGTCGATCGATGGATTAATCGCTGCAAAAACTGCGAGCGGCCGTCCGAAGGACAAAGCCGGCGTCGTCGAGCTGCGCGCGCTCAAAGAGATAACCGAGAAACGGCTTTAGGCCGGCGGCCCCGTGAGCTTCTGGCACTGGCCGTCTTCACGATCGGAGATCGTGTAGTCCGGCGGCGTCACCAAATTACTTTCTTCTTTGTACGATCCCGTTCGGAAAAAGGCCAGGGTCTTCGTGTTGATGTGATACTGATACGCGCGCGAGAACCACGACACATCGTCCTTGCCGTACGTGCCGTTCGCGTCGCTGAACGTCTTGCCGACGGGATCGTAGACATACAGGGTTTGGCTCTTCTGATCCATAGCGAACGTTCCGACGTTACCGTTTCCGAGCGGTAATTGCGCGCTCGCGCCATTGTCGACCGCAACGGCATGCGAGGTCAACGTGCACGCGACATAGACTGCAGAAGCGGGCGGCTTTGCCTGCGCGGTGAGGATCCTCTGCGGAAAGAGATTTTGATAAAAGACGGTCTGATCGGCGCCGCATGCGCGGCTGAAATTCAGAAAGGAAACGTTGACCGATCCCGCGTCGACGTGTACGTCAAAGTAGACAGCCTTCGCCGGCGTGGCGTCCGGGCTGAAGCCGGCTTGAACGTCCACGGGTTGGAGTCCGTCGTTCCTAAAAAGGATCGTCTCGAACGTTTTGTCTTCCGTCTTCGCCGTCGGCACTTCGACGCAGCCTATGCGGAAGCCGAAGTCTTTGTTTTGGGCATTGAAGGGGGTCCACACCGATGCCGCGCCGGACCCGGTCGGTGCCGGCACCGTCGACGGGGCAACGCTGGGCGCGGCCGTTTGTGCGGTGAGAGACAGCAACGCCGCTAGGGTCAACGGCAAGGCTCGAAGCATCAAACCCCCAAAAAAAGCGCCGGCGAAGTGCGCCGGCGCTTTTGTTATCGCTGCTCGGGCGATTACCTGTCGGGCTGCGGTGTGAGGCGCAGATAGGGCTTGAGCGTCTTGAAGCCTTTCGGAAAGCGTTGCTTCGCGTCGTCGTCGGAAACGGCGGGGGAGATGATGACGTCCTCGCCGTTCTTCCAATTGACCGGTGTCGAGACCGCGTGCTTATCCGTCAACTGCAGCGAGTCTACGACGCGCAAGATTTCGTCGAAGTTACGCCCGCAGCTCTGCGGATATGTGATCATGAGCCGAATCTTTTTCTTCGGATCGATCACGAACACGGTTCGAACCGTGTAGGTCTCGTCGTGTGACGGATGCATCATCCCGTACGCGTTCGCAACTTTTCTTTCGGGGTCGGCAATGATCGGATAGGAGACCTTCGCGTTTTGCGTCTCCTCAATATCCTTCACCCAGCCTGCGTGCGACGCGACCGGATCGATCGAAAGACCGATGACCTTGACGTTCCGCTTCGCAAACTCGGGGACCAACTTACCGACATAGCCGAGCTCGGTGGTACAGACAGGCGTGAAGTCCTTCGGATGCGAGAACAAAATCGCCCAGCTGTCGCCGATCCATTCATGAAAGCGGATCGGGCCTTGCGTAGTCTCGGCCTGAAAATCGGGTGCCGTGTCGCCCAAACGCGGCGTCCCCGACGTCGTGATCGTTGACGTCATAGGTTGAATTCCTCCCAAGCAATGGGGTCAGGTGGTTTGGGGGCCGTGGGTTCTATGCCCTCTTGGAGTCCAAACAATTCCTACGATTTCATCAGCAGCTTCTTTAAGAATGTTTCGTGCTTCCACGAGCCGCTGTCGCCGAAATGCACAACCACGGTGTCCAGTGAGAAGAGGACATACAAGGCTTGGCCACCGGAACCGCTCGAGTATGCGATGCTCGGCAGATCGGCAAACGGACTGAGCCAGAAGCCAAGGCCGTAGCGCGGGTTGGCGCGCGTCGGCTCGAAACAAGTAGCGAACGAAGCAGGCTCGATGACGGTCTTTCCTTTATAGGTGCCGCGGTCGAGAACGAACTGACCGAACTTCAGCCATTCGAGCGGTCCGAGCGTGACGCCGGTCGGCAGCGGACGCGTACCGTCCTTCAGCGTTCGCCACGACGCAACCGCAAGACCGATCTGATCGAGAATGCGCGTGCGCAAATAATCGTGTGGTTCCAGCCCGCGCGGAGCAAGCTTGCGGCGCAACACTTCGCCGAACACTTGCAGAGGAATTCCGCCATACGTAAACGTCGCACCGGGCATCGTCTTCAGCGGCGCTTCGATTGCAGCATCGCCCGTCGGCACCGCGCTCCCGAGACCGCCGAAGCCGAACCCGGCCGTCATGTTGAGGAGATCGCGAATGGTCATGAGCTCTTTGCGCGGATCGTCCTCCCACTCTTGGATGGTGCGCGCGACTTGCTCGTCGAGCTGCAAGATGCCGTCCTCTTGCGCGGCAACCGCGGTAATGCCCCAAAAACTTTTCGTGCCGCTAAAGATTGGATGCGGACGGTCCGCCGCATACGTGGGACCATAACATTCAAACACGAGCTTGCCGCGTCTCGCGATGACGAGCGCGTGCAATTTATGACGCTCGGCGTACGCGAGCGCCGCGTCGACGTCGATGCCACCAGCCGGTGAGACCGCCATGCCGGGTCCTTACTCTCGGAAAGCAAGCAGGCCTCGTGGTACGCCTGCGGGCGCTAGGGAACGGCAGCGTCTGCGGCGGAAACGGCGCGCATGCGAATCGTCAGTTATCGTCAGAACGGCGGCCCGTGGCGGGCCGGCGTAGAGCGCGACGGTGCGATCGTCGACGTGGGCGACTCCGTTCGAGGACTGCTCGCCGGGGGCGAACCAGCGCTTGCGGCGGCGGTCAAACGCGGCACGCCGGTCAGCGGCAAAGTGCAGATCGGTCCCGCGGTCCCCGATCCGGAGAAGATCGTGTGCTTTGGTCTGAACTATCGCAAGCACGCCGAAGAAGCGGGGATGGCGATTCCCAAGTCGCCGACGTTCTTCCCGAAGTACCGCAACTCGCTCATCGGCGACGGTGAGCCGATCGTCCTTCCAG
>JBOHTT010000081.1:0-5964 GCA_050733775.1 Vulcanimicrobiaceae bacterium | reverse complement strand
CTGTTGATCCTCATCCCGTCTATCTCAACCTCGTCGGATGGAAGCCATCCGAGGATGGTTGGCGTGAAGAGCGACGCGCGTTTCCCTTGCACGAGATCGATATGGTGGATAAGGAGAAACCCTAATGCCGAACCACAATGCGATAAATTACGCGCGAAAAGCAGTGAATGAAACGCCGAGTCGCGCCAAAATGAGCAGCGATCCCGTGCGCGCCATGGCCAATTTATCCGACGCCATAGAACTATTGGCGAAAGCGATCATTGAACTAGCGAGACGACAGGACTGACAATCATCGAGCTATCCATTACTGATAACCTACTGATAACAGGAACGTCAGCGCATGGATGGCGCAGAACACCTAGGTGAGCATTATTCGGCTAATTGAGGGCTTCGGTGCGCTCCGGTCCCCCGATTCCGTCGAGCGACAGGTTCAAAACCCACCTCCCCCACCACGTTCCTTGATGATTTGCGCGTAGCGTTCGCTCGCGGGCGTCGGCGTTCGCGTCAGTTCGGGATCGGTATCCAAGTCGATGTGATACAGACCGAAGTCGCTATTGTTGTCGAACACGAGGCCCCACTCGCGGTTCGACGTGATGCTCCAACATAAGTACATGACGACCGGGACCCCCGAGGCGACTGCGCGCTGCACTTGCTGCAGATGCCGGGCGATGTAATCCGCGCGGCTGATGTTGTCCGCCGTCGTCACGCAGCCGTTCTCGATCAGGACGATCGGCTTGCCGGGAAATTGTCGCTTTTGCTCCACGAGAATATCGTGCAAGATATCCGGCCACACGGGCGCGTTGCCGTATGCTGCGTCCGCCGCAGCCGTCAGACGCTTGAGTTGCGACGGGAACAGCGACGGCACGCCCCAGTAATAGTCGATTCCGACGTAATCGAGCGCGCCAACGGCTTCACGCGGGCAGAGAAATTCCGCGAGGCGCCCTTGCAAACCGAGATTCCACCAATTGGTCCCGAGAATCGTTGCGAACATTGCAAACGATTTGCGTAAGTCGTCCAAGTTCTGCAGCCACGAGCGCGTCGCGCTCAGACGTTCGTCGCCGCGCACCTCGACGAAGCGCACTTTTGATTCGTCGCCGAGCAGCTTCTTCGCGATGTGCCGCGCCAAATCGGGCTCGAGCCCTTCGAATTTTCCGTGTCCGGAGCGCACGCACAAATTTGGAACGCCGGGATGAACGCCGACGCGCAGAACTCCGCGCCGCCGGATTCTTGCCAGCGACCGGTCCATCTCGACAACCTCAGCGGGATCTTTCCAGCCCAGCCGTCCGATGTCGGCAACCGTTTTTCGATTGGGGCCTTTTGGCAGCTCCGGACGCACGCTCTTGAAATCCCGCATCGCGCGATCGACGGCATTGAGCAACGTCCGGCTGCCGAGCGCCATCGCGACGGCAAAAGGTTGATCCGGAGCTGGGAGACGCGTCAGCACCAGCGTGCCGCGAACGTGCGCTTGCAGGAAGACGTCGTCGTCGAAGACGGCGTCGACTTCTTTTCGCTCCAGCGCCGCGATCGCGGATTCGGTGCTGCCATATTTCTGAATCTCGGCACCGGAAAGATAGTGCCCGACTTGTTCTTCGGGCGCGCCGTCGGCCATCAATCCCAGCCGGCCTTTCCAGCCGCGTAGATCCTGCGGCAAAGACAAGCCGCGATCGTGCAGCAGGCACAAATGCGCAGCGTAGTACGCTTCGGAAAAGAGCACGCGGTCACGCCGCGCCGGCGTGATCGTGAGCTGCGCAATCGAGATGTCGATGGATCCCGAATCGACGATGTGATGCTGCGAAAGCAGCAACGCTTGCCTGCGAACGTCTTGCGGCTTTCGCAGGCGCGTGGCGATAAAATCGATGATGCGTTGAAACCACGGCGGTAGACCCAAGACGAGGGGATTCGTGCCGACCGGTGCTTCCGGCCGAACGGCTCGAATCGCTTGGCGGGCTCGCGCGTGCGCGCGAAACAAATTCGGTATCAGCTTCAGCAGCGCGTCCATCTGCTCTTCCGCCATCGTGTACGGCGGCAGGCCCGGCGGCATCGCGTAGGTGTGCATCGACCACAGCTTCACGTAGCCGTACACCAGCTGATTCGGCTCGTTGAGCGTCACGTAATAATCGATGAGATCGCCTAGACGTCGCGCGACGACCCCGGAATACGCCGCAAACCGGTCGGGAAATCCTGGATCGAGCATTCCGGCGCCGTTGCCCGCTGCTTGCACGTGCAAAGGCCACGTATTGTGATGCAAGGTCACGACGGTCGCCATACCCGCATCGCGCATGTATTGCAGAACCTCGCGATAATGCGCGAAAGCGCCGTCGTCCCACGCACCCGGATTCGGCTCCAAGCGCGCCCACGAAAGCGAGAGGCGAAATGCGCGGCATCCCAGCCCGCGCGCGAGATCGACGTCTTCCCGGTAGCGATTCCAGAAGTCTGTGGCTTTGCCGCGCGGGGTGACGCCGCGGACTCGTTCCCAGACGTCGCGGATGTCGTCGCTCCCGTCGTAGGCCTCGCACTGATGGTCGGCCGTCGCGACCCCAAAGCGGAAGTCCGGCGAAAAGGGAGGCACGGATTGCGTTAACCTACGGTAAAGTGACATACCGCGCACGTTCTGCAGCGGGAAATGGAACTCTGGTCGGTGGAAGCCGTTTTCCTCGGTGGCACAACTACAGACCGCACGTCCCTCGCACAGTTACTCGCCGGCCGAATTCGAACGCGAGGCTCGGCGGATTATCGCGCTTACTTTCGACACGCTCGCCCTTTCGGCAGGCGAGAGCGTCGTCTTTTGCGGCTTCGAAGGCAGCGTCGATTACATCCGGCGCGCCCTCACGATTGGCTGCAAAGTGTCCGTGATCGAAGCGCGCGAAGCGACCATTCGCGATTACGCCGATTTAGGAGTCCGCACGATTCGTGGAAGCACGTCGGTCATTCCGGCGCGTGAAAATGCATTCGACGTCGCCGTCGCAACGTGCTACCTGCACGAAGTCGATCCGTCATTCCACTCACAGATCATCACGGAATTGAGCCGCGTCGCGCGACGTGTCGCAATCGTGGAATTGGCGCCGCCCTCCGATCCATTAGGACGGCGCATCGCGGCGCTCTATTCACGTGCAAAGCGTGAATTCGGATCGTTCGAGCATTATCAGCCGATGGAGTATTGGAAAAAACTCCTCGCGATGGCTAAAGTCGAGATATCGCAATCCGTTTTCCAATTCGCGAAGCTCCCGCCGATCGAATATCTCATCGACACCGTCGATCTTCTGCTCGACACGATCGAAGCCGAGGAAGCTCCCGAAGAAGACCTCGAGGAACTGCGCCGAATCGCGCAGCGCTCGAACGCGATGCTGTTGCCGCAAGCGCGCCTGGTGCTCGTGGGTGCATCCGCGGGTGAGATTCCGAGACCGACGTACTCGGACGCCGCTTTGGCGATGCCCGATTCCGTCCAGACGGTGACGTCCGAGCCAACCGCAACAGCGGCGCCGGCACGCCCTGTCATGCGGCCCACCTCGTTCGGCGAGCCTTCGATCGAAGCCGCTCCTGCGGCGGCATCTGCAACGACTCCGTCGCCTGCGATCCAGCCGGCCGCAATCCAGCCGGCCGCAATCCAGCCGGCCGCGCCGCCGCCCTCGCCGGCTGCTGCGGCACCGTCCCCAACAGCTCCGGCACCGGCCATCTCTCCGTTACCGCCGATTCCGAATATCGGCGAGAACCCGTTCGGATTACCCGATACGCAACCAGCCGCGACGACGCGTGAAATTCATCCGCCCTTCGGCGCGCCCTTCGCGGTACCACCCGCGCCGGATCAGGCGCCCTTTACGCCGTCAGCGAGTCCGACCGTTCCGGGATGGACCTGGGAACCTCCGGAAGACGACCTGAGCGACGGCTAGACTTTCCCGAATCGAGGCCAGCGCGACCTGACCGCGCACGGCCACGCGTGCCAGTTGCGCGAACGCGGTTTTCGTGCGCAGCGCGTCGGCCTTCGCCGTGCGCAAGCGCGCAGGCAGATCGGCCGGCGCAAGCCTCTTGGCGCGCCGCATGACCGCGAGCGCCGTAGGCGCGCTACGTGCGAGCATGCCGATAGCGGCAATCCATACGACCGCGCAGGCTGCCGCAAATGCAATCGCGAGCGCCGTCTGCATCGTCATTGAGCGCTATGCTGCCGCGCCGTCGCTCTTCTTGTCGGTGGTCTTCTTGTCGCTGCTCTTTTTCTCACCATCGCCGGATGAAGATGCGGGCGGCGACGTCGACGCCGGCTCGCTCTTCTTCGTATCGGTTTTTTCGCTGTCGCCGGACGAGCTCGATTTCTTGCGTGAATCGGTTACGTAGAATCCCGAGCCTTTAAAAACGATCGGTGCCGCGCTAAAGCGCCGTACGAGCTGCGTCCCGCATTTCTCGCATGCCGTATCCGGCTTATCGTCAAAACCGTGGCGGACATCGGTCACGAGGCCGCAGGAAGGGCAACCGTACTCATAGAGTGGCAAGCGTCGAACTCCTCAAGGGGCGTCGCTCTAGTATACCGGTGTCTAGCAGTTTACGTCAACGACTGCTAAATCGGGACGAGAACGGCGGTCTCTGACGGCTCCCCTTCGTATTCGACGAGGCCTTTGAAGTGCAACATCGATTCCGCGAGCTGGCTGTCGAGCCGCCGACGGGTCGTCGCTCGATCGAGCAAGTGTGCGAACGGCCCACCGTAGGTGGGATAATCGATTCGGACCGTCAGCTTCGAGCGCGCAGTCTTGCCTTCGATACGAATGTCGATCCGTCTGCGAACCGAGTACGCACCGACCAGCGATAAGACGAAGCCACCGACGAAGCGGTCGACCTCGAAGAGCTCTTCCTCGTCGCCCGGAATGGCAGAGCGAACGATTAGCTCGCATCCTAGACCGAGGGGCGCCTGCGGAGCGCTGCGCCGGACGCTGCGGAGGAACGACAGCCACACCGGCCACTTCTCAACCGCCTCCAGGAGCTCGAACGCCGTCTTGGCCGGGACCTGGAGATCCACACTGTGTTGAAGCATCGCGCGGAGACTTCCCCAACATGTTGGGGTTCTCCCGCGAGCGGTAACAATATCTTGTACCTAGCCCTGCAAAATGCGACCAGAACCCACCGCACGAGCGAAGGCAACGAGCGTCGTAATGCCGATTGGCAAGGCGCGCTCGTCGATGCGAAAATGCGGGCTGTGGCCGGAATGGACAATGCCGGCTGCTTCATTGCGAATGCCAAGCCGCACGAGCGTGCCCGGTGCCCGCTGCGCAAAATACGCGAAATCCTCGCCTCCCATCGTTGCCGGCGGCCGCTCGATGCGAAACTCGCTGTATCGCTGCATCTCCTGCGCGAATGCCTCTGTAAGCGGCACGTCGTTGAGCACCGGAGGATAACCGTAGAAAACTTCCAGATGGGCGCGACAGCTGTACGCAGCAGCGACGTTTTCGACGATGCGTCGTGCACGCGCTTCCAAGCCATCGCGAATCGCCGGGTCTTGCGTGCGAAACGTTCCGGTCATCTTGACGTTATCCGCAATGATATTGTTGCGATAACCGCCGTTGATCGTTCCAACCGTGACGACGATGCTGGCGAGTGGATCCGTCTCTCGCGCGGCGATGTTCTGCAACGCCAAGACGGTCGCCGCGGCACACGGAATCGTATCGACGGCGCGGTGCGGCGCCGCGCCGTGGCCACCGAGGCCTGTAATCGTCACGTGAAACTCGTCCGCCGCGGCATTTACAGGTCCCGGCGTAATTCCGATGCTTCCGACGTCGATCCGGTTGTCCACGTGCAGCATTGCGACGGCTTCGATGCGCGGATCGTCCATGACGCCGGCCTCGATCATCGGCAATGCGCCGCCCGGGCCTTCTTCAGCAGGTTGAAACAAGAGCACCGCCGTGCCTTCGAACTCATCGCGCATCCGCATCAGCTCACGCGCCGCGCCCAACAGCATCGCGGTGTGCGCGTCGTGCCCACATG
>JBOHTT010000080.1:0-5325 GCA_050733775.1 Vulcanimicrobiaceae bacterium | reverse complement strand
TGCCCGGTGGCGGCGCGATGGCGTTGCCCGGTACGTTGCTGGGCGGTCTCCCGATTCTTACGAATCTCCTGGCAATCTTGACGAACGCCTTGCCCACGTGCGCCGTCGTACATATCCTCGTGCATTCGGCGCAGTGCAACGCGCTCTTGAATCTCAGCGTGCCGGTGAATCCGGATCCGAACCTGAGCGTCGCGCAGATTGCCGGCTACCATCCGAGCCAGTTGGCGTCGATGTATCACTTGCCGACGAGCGGCGGTTCGGGAAACCTCGTCGCAACGATCGTTGCGGGCGACGATCCTACCGCAGAAAACGATCTTGCGGTATATCGCCACGCATTCGGCTTGCCGGCGTGCACGGCGTCGAATGGCTGCTTCCGCAAAGTCAACGAACAAGGTGTTTCGAGCTCGTTTCCTGCGGCGATGAGCGGCTGGCCGCAAGAGGCCGGCATCGACATCGAGATGATCTCGGCTGTCTGCCCGAATTGCTCGATCTTGCTGGTCGAAGTCGATTCCGCAGACCTCAGCGATTTGGAAGCTGGTGTCGATGTCGCAGCACGGCTTGGGGCGGTCGCGATCAACAACAGCTACTACGCGCCGGAGTACAGCAGCGAAGTTTCCGAGCAGCAACACTTCAATCACCCCGGCATCGAGATCACGGCCGCGTCCGGTGATGTCGGGTACGGCGCCACTTTCCCCGCCAGCTCTTCGTACGTCACCGCTGTAGGCGGCACGAGTATGGGGCTCGGTTTGACGATCCTGCAGACCGTTTGGGCCGCATCCGGCAGCGGCTGCAGTCTTTATATTGCGAAGCCGGCGTGGCAGCACGATAGTGGCTGCCCAAACCGGACGGTAGGCGACATGGCGGCGATCGCCGACCCGAAGACCGGCGTTGCGGTGTATAACACGACCGCGCCGTCGGGAGAGGTCGGCTGGGGCGTCTACGGAGGTACCAGCGTTGCTGCGCCGGTGATTGCGGCGGCGTTCGCGCTCTCCGAGAACAAAGCAGGCACCATTCCGGCCGCATATGCGTACGCGCATACGAGCGCGTTCTCCGCGGTGCTCTTGGGATCCAACGGCTCGTGCTCGCAGGCATATCTCTGCAACGGTGGATTCGGCTACCGGGGTCCGAGCGGTCTCGGCACACCCAACGGGGTAGGCGGGCTCTAGCAAGCGAACCCTTAGGTTCATGCAACGCTGGCGAGTCTCTCGCGAGCGGGTAGTCGAACGCATCCGGCGCGCCGGCGGGCATCGAATCGTTCTGCTTCTCGCAGAGGCTGGTTACGGCAAGAGTGTCGCGGTGCGCCAAGTCCTCGATGGCGAATCAGAGCCGCACGCGTTTTATCGCGTCGCGCCGCAAACGACGACGTTGCTCGGCTTTTTGCGGGGCCTCACTGAAGCGCTCGAGCCGTTCGTGCCTGGCGCACATCTTTCGTTCACGATCGCGCACGAGCGCGCGATGCAATCGCCCCTGCCGCACACCGAGCTCGCGACGTGGCTGGGCGAGCATTTGCGTGACGTCTCGCTGCGAATTGCGATCGACGATCTGCACAATGCAACGGACGACGCCATCGGTGATTTTCTCGCTCGCGCAATTGACGCCTCGCCCCGCGCGGTGCGATGGCTCATCGCGACGCGACCATCGAAGACGTTCTCGCCCGCCAGCTGGCTCGCGCAACGGGAAATGGATTGGCCGATCGACGATTCCGAGCTTCGTTTTACGTCCGGAGAAGTCGGTGAGATCGCAAAAAGTGCCGGATTAGCGCTCTCCCCGCGCGCGTTCGATGCGGTGTTGCGCGCATCCGATGGTTGGCCGTCGGCCGCCGGTCTCGCGCTGCTGCACGCCGAGACGCTGCCGGCACTGGAAATCGCGACCGCCCGCAGCGAAGTCTACGATACGCTCGCCAAGCTGGTGTTTGAAGCGCTCGACGAGGATGCGCAGCGATTCTTACTCGAGACCGCAGTGTACCCCATCATGGACCATCACGTGCTGCAGGCATCCGGCTGGCATTTCCAAGGACTGATCGACGCACCGGGTTGGGACGGTCCGTACGTCGAGGAAATCTCCAGCGGACAATATCGCTACGATAGTCTCTTCCGCGATTTCTTATTGCGCACGCTGCAAGACCTTGGCGACGGACAATATCGCGAGGCCTTAGTACGTGCAGCCGTTTCATACGAACGTACGGAACGCACGACGGATGCGCTGCAATTTTATGCGCAAGCCGGCGCGACCGCCGCGCTCGGCCGGCTGCTGGCGCAACACGGTCTTGCGCTCATCGAACAAGGCGAGTCAGATGTCGTGGAACGAGCCATCGCGTCTCTGAGCGATGACGAGCAGCACGCAAGCCCCGCAATTCTCGGCCTCAAAGCGATCTTGGACTCGCATGCCGCACGGTTTGACACGGCGGAAGCCTGGTTTCGTTTGGCATTGCACCACCTCGACGACGAGCGGCTTCGTTTGAGTCTGATCTATCGCTACAGCTTGGATCTCGTCCGTCGCGGACGCATGGATTGCGTTGAGATTCTCGAGCCCGCCATCGCGTCGGCTCTCGCGAGCAATCACGACTTATATCCGCTCTTGTGCTGCACGCTTGCGACGGCGTACGTCGGGCTCGGGCGGAATGACGAAGCGCGAGCGCTCGTTCAGCGTGCGATCGGCAACTTCGGGCCCTCGCTCTCGAATGCGCAGCGCGCGCGCGCGTATCATCAGGCGGCTTATGTAGCGTTGCGCTGCAGCGAAATTCGCGACGCCGCGAACTACGCGCGCGCCGTGATCGAGATCGCCGCGCCCGCAGGACTCTACGACCTCGCTGCGCGTGCGTACAGCATCTTGTACGAAATTGCGCACGTCTGGGACGCGACGCCGCGTAAAGCCCTCGAATACATCGAGAACGTCGCGGCATTCGCGATGCGCTCCGGCGACGCACACGTGCGCGCGTGGGCACTCATGGGCGCCTACTATATCGAAGCGGAACGGGGCGGCGGAGCAATCATGACCTCGATCGAGCGCTCGTTGAACACCGCCGATTTGTTGCAGATGGCGGAAGAGGCGACGGCGGCGCTCTTGCCGGGACAGGCGCTGCGCGCAACGTGGACGGGCGATTTTTTGCAAGCGTACCGGTTGCTGGCGCCGACCGCGTCCGAACAATCCGGAGCCGACCGCCGCGCCCTGCGCTTCGCGGAGGTCGCACTGTACGCGTCGGCGGCAGGGCTCGCGGAGGAGGCCCGCGCGTCCCTCGCCCAGGCCCGCGGCGAGCTTCCTGAGGCCGGTCTGACCAAATACGGAGCCCAAGCCATGGTCTTCACCCTCCTGACACTTTCGATGCTGGGAGACAACGAAAGTTGGCATACCCTTCGACGGGGATGGAGGCCGGAGGGCCTGAGCATGTCGCTCGCGGCTCTCGTGCGCGCCGCGGATTTGCTCCACGCGCACTGGGCCGAGAGGCGCAACCATGCCGGCGTCCTCACGGCGCTCGACGACCTGCGCCGCCATGATCTCGGCGGCCTGGCAACCTTTATCGAGGCCCTGCCTGCTAGTCCCCCACAGAGGCTGACATCAGCTTCCCTACCCTAAGGCCAGCCGGAAGCCTGGTCACTTGCCCACCAACCAGTCGTATGATACGTTGGGGCCCTCGTGGAGGGTGCCCCCGCACATGATTGGCCCTTCGAAATCGGTTGCTGTTGCTCCAGATCGGGATCTTGCGTATAAGGTCCTGACGGAGCGGGCTGCCCTTCGAAGCGCGGTTCTCGAGCGCACGGCGCCGAGCGACGAACAAACGGTCGTCCTCGATTTGCTGGCTGACATGCTCATCGAGCGCATCGCCGAAGCACTTGCCGACGCGACGTGGACGCCACTCCTATCGTGGGCCGATGTCGCGTGCAACGAACGCGCGCAAGCACCCGCGATTCGCCGGTTGTTTGCATCGACGGTTCCGACGATCCGTGAAATTCTCGACGTTCCGGGATTCGAGCAGCTCGAAAGCGCGTTCCTGAAGATCGTCAACAAGCCGCGTCTTGCGGAACCCGGCATTCGCAACGAAACGGTCGACGAGCTCGACGTGCTGCTGGCGGATCTTCTTTCGCGCATCGAAACTGCCGACGAAAAAACCGCCGAACATTGCCGCGCGGTTTCGGCGTGGTGCGCGCGCATCGCCAACAAGATGCAGTTCACACGATCGGAAGGCACGTTTGTTGCCCGCGGCGGCCTCATTCACGACATCGGAAAATCGAAGTGCCCGACCGAGCTGTTACGCGCGCCGCGACCGCTCACCGACGCCGAGACGTCGGTCATTCGGCAGCACGTGATTACGGGCGCCGAAATCATCGCCGCGAATGCGAAGCTTACCGATTTCGGCGGCATGGTTCGCCTGCATCACGAGCGCTTCGACGGCGCCGGCTACCCCGACGGGATGGATCGCACGCGCATCCCGATCGGCGTCCGCATCGTCAGCGTCGCAGATTCTTTCAACGCGATGATCGGCCGCCGGCCGTACCGTACGCCCTTCTCGCCGGCCCGCGCCGCCGCCGAGCTGCAGTGCAACGCGGGATCGCAGTTCGATCCTGACGTCGTTCGCGCACTCATCGACGTCATCGCCAGCTAAAGCTTGTCATCCCGAGCCCTTCGACTACGCTCGCTGCGCTCGCTACGCTCAGGACAAGCTCCGCGCCCCGCCCCGTATGTCATCCCGAGCGTAGCGATGCGAAGCGTCGCGTAGTCGAGGGACAGCGGCTATGCGGTATAATGCCCAAGCGAGACTCTGATGCATGGCAGCCGTGTTCGATACCCACAAGCAACATAAATCGCTCGTAGAAGCCGGGCTCACCGAGCCTCAGGCCGACGCCGTCCTGGGTTTAGCGACGGCGGTCACGTCAATTGCGACGACCAAGGACGACCTCAAGCAGCTCGAGGCAAGGCTCGGCGCCAGATTTGACGCGATCGACAAGCGGTTCGACGACTTCAACAAGAGCTTCAATCGCATGAACTCACTGATGATCGGCCAAATCGGCGCGACGATCGGCGGCATCGGCATTATCGTGGGATCGATGTTCACGATGATCGCACCGCATATCCGTTAAAGCTGCTTCTGCAGCGGGATGAGCGGTGTGCCGTACATATCGCGTTTTCCTTCGACGCGGTCTTCGTAACCGTACGAGCGATAGAGGCGTAGCGCTGCCTCCAAGAACGGCGTCGTCGACAGCTTCACTAGGCCAAATCCTTGATTTTTCGCGCGACGCTCTACTTCCGCAAGAAGCGTTCGCGCGACGCCACGACCTCGATATGAAGGAAGCACGGCCATCGAACGGATGTGTGCGCCGTCGTCTTTGA
>JBOHTT010000079.1:0-1845 GCA_050733775.1 Vulcanimicrobiaceae bacterium | reverse complement strand
GCCTGCAAAGCCGGCGTTTTCCGACAAAAAGCCGTAGCCCGGATGCACGGCATCGGCGTTCATCGATTTTGCGGCGCCGATGATCGCGCCGGCATTCAAATATGACTCCGCCGGCGGCGGCGGACCGATGCGCGCGGTTGCATCCATCACGCGGCGGTGCAGCGCATTTTCGTCGGCGTCGGAATACACGCCGAGCGGCGCAATCTCCATTTCACGCGCGGCGCGAGCGATTCGAATCGCAATCTCTCCGCGATTTGCGACGAGCAGCCGGCGGATCACGACGTCAACTCCAGCTCGGCTTGCGATGTTCTAAGAATGCGCGCAGGCCTTCTTGGCCTTCCTCGGTCACGCGTTGCGCAGCGATGGCACGCGCAGTGATGTCGCGCGATTCGTCGTACGACGCCGCTCGCACCGCGCGCAGCGTACGCTTCGCTGCGGCGACGGCTGATGGACTCGCCGTCATGAGCTCGTTCAGCGCGCGCTAGAGAGCATCGTCGAGCTCGCCCGCCGGAATGACGACGTGCACGAGCCCGATCGCTTGCGCGCGCTGCGCGCCGAAACGCTCTCCGGTCAGAAACAATGCGCGCGCGTGCGAGACGCCGATCTTCGCGAGCACGAACGGAGAGATGACGGCCGGTATGATCCCGAGCTTCGTTTCCGTGAATCCGAACACGGCATCGTCCGCGCTGATGACGATATCGGAGACCGCGCATAAACCGGCGGCTCCTGCGATCGCGGCTCCGTGCACGCACGTGATGACGGGCTTGCTGCAATTGTCGATTGCGCGGTACATGTCGGACATAGCCGCGGCGTCGCGGCGATTAGCCTCTTCGCTCAAATCCAATGACGCGCGCATCCACGTGATGTCGGCTCCCGCACTGAAGACTTTTCCCTCGCCGTCCAAGACGATTGCGCGAACGCCGGCTCGCGCGTCGAGCTCGGCGAACAAGCGTCGCAGCTCCGCAATCAGCTCTGCGTTGAACGCATTGCGCACGTCGGGCCGGGCCAGCGTGATGCGAGCGACCCGTCCGTCGCGTTCGGCCGTAAGGCGTGCGAGAGCCATGACGGACGGCTTTCTGCGCCGCAGGTTCGCGGCCTCGTAAGCGGGCCTACCTGGGACCGGGATGCGGCTACGCTATAATGGCCCAAGTGGACTCCGGAGAAGGACGTGTCGTCTATCGGCACTCGGCCGCGGCACGTACCGCGCATTGGTTGTGGTTCGTCGCGATCCTCGTCTTGGTGACGAGCGGTCTGCAAATTTTCAACGCCGCGCCGTATCTCGATGCTTCCGACAAGTCGGACCCGGCGCGACGCGTGCTTGCGTTCGACGAATCGAACGGCCCGCACGGTCCGGTCGGCGTCACGACGATTTTCGGTCACTCGTTTACGACGACGGGTTGGCTCGGCTACACCGACGACGGCATGGGCGCCCAAACCGCACGCGCGTTCCCCGGTTGGATCACGCTGCCGAATTATCAAGCTCTCGCCGACGGCCGGCGGTGGCATCTGTTCTTCGCGTGGGCGCTTATTGCGGCACTTGCGGTCTACGGCGTCTCGGCGGCGTTGCGCGGCGATTTGAAAGAGATGATCGTGCGGCCGAGCGACTTCCCGAAGATGCTGCCGATGCAGCTCTATTATTTGCGGCTGCGGCGCGATCCGCCGCCGCATGGCAAATACAATCCGCTGCAAAAAGCGACGTACACGCTCGTGCTGTTCGTGTTGATTCCGCTGATGGTGATCACGGGGTTAGCGCTCTCGCCGGGAATCGATTCGATCGCACAGCCGCTCACCGCAGCGCTCGGCGGACGGCAATTCGCGCGGCTGTGGCATTTCACGATCATGGTG
>JBOHTT010000078.1:0-2520 GCA_050733775.1 Vulcanimicrobiaceae bacterium | reverse complement strand
GCAAGCAGCAGGCATTGCAGCACGCTGCACAGGCACGCGCCGACGAGAACGGCGGCGTTCATTCGGCGGCGTCGATCTCCGCGAGCTTGTCGGCGAGCAATCGCCTCGTTGCGGCGTCGAGTTGCTCGTTTTCAACCAGGCTCAGCGCCAGCTCCGCCGTGGAATTCCGGAAAAACCGCGCGACCAGCGCATCGACTGCAGAACGCGATGCTTGCGCGCGATCGACCAGCGTGTGATAGACGAAGGCGCGTCCGGCTTCCGTATGCCGTACGTAGCCTTTTTGCTCGAGAATACGCAGCGTCGTTTGCACGGAGTTAAATGCAAGATGCGTATCGGGAGGGAGCGATGCCAGGACCTCGGCGACGGTTGACGGGCCGCGTTCCCACAGCACCTCCATCAAGCGCAGCTCGCTGTCCGCAAGCGTTGGCGATTTCTTTCGCGGCATGGCGACCTAGGTTCGGCCCTGTGGCGCACGAAGTCTTCCAGGCGTGCGGCCGTAGCTCAATTGGATAGAGCGAGGGACTCCTAAGCCCTAGGTTGGCGGTTCAATTCCGCCCGGCCGCGCCATCTCGCCTATGAAATTCCAAACACTGCACGAAATTATTGCGCGGGCCTATAAACGATTGGATATAGGGGCCTGGGACTACATCATTGGGGGAAGCGAGAGCGAAACGACGTTGCAGCGCAATCGCTCCGCGCTCGATGCTCTCGTATTTCGCCCCCGCGTTCTCCGGGACGTGAGCAACGTCGACCCTTCGGTGGAGCACTTCGGAAGGCGCTTGCGCCTGCCGGTTCTGCTCGCACCAATCGGTGGGCTCGAGGTGTTCGAACGCGGCGCCGGTGCTACGGTGGTGCGCGCCGCGCACGAGTTTGGCGTAGGTCACATGATCAGCTCGGTAAGCCTTCCCGGGCTCGAAGACGTCGCGCTAGCGGCGCCGGAAGCGCTGCGAATCTTCCAGCTGTACGTGCGCGGCGACGATCGCTATGTCGAAGACCACGTGGAACGCGCGATGGCAAAGGGCTACGCGGCATTTTGTATCACGGTCGATACCGCAGTCCTCAGCCGGCGCGAGCGCGACATCGCCAAGCGGTACAAGCCCGGTCATCGCCGGCGGCGCGACAGCAACATCGAATACCAGACGAGGGTGACGTGGCGCACCGTCGCCCTAATTAAGGAGAAGTTCGCTATTCCGCTCGTGCTCAAAGGGATTTCGACAGCCGAGGACGCCAAGATCGCACTGGACCATGGCGTCGATTGGATCTACGTTTCCAATCACGGTGGACGTCAGTTAGACCACACCGTAGGGTCGATTGAAGTTCTTCCGGAGATCGTGGAGGCGGTGCGCGGGAGGGCGAAAGTGATGGTGGACGGTGCCTTCAACCGAGGCACCGACATCGTCAAGGCTCTCGCGCTCGGCGCCGACATAGTCGGCCTCGGACGCATGCAGTGCTACGCGCTGGCCGCCGGCGGTCAAGCGGGGATCGTCCGGATGCTCGAGCTTCTTGATGACGAAGTGCGCAAGTGTCTTGCGCTGCTCGGTGTGAACGTCTTCGCGGACCTGGACGGAAGCTATCTGCGAACGGCGCAGCCGGTCGGCACGCCGGGCGCCCTCAGCGCGTTCCCGCTCCTGCAGCTACCGGAGCATCCCTATTGACCGGGTCCCAGCCTGCTTGCTCTGCCCGCGGCTGGACGCCCCCGGCGCAGCGTGGTATATTGTGGAGCGGAACGGACGGCGCGTCCGTCTTTTTTAATTCTGCTCGAGGTTGGGGCGTTGGCGAAAAAAGATAACCGGGTCATGGTGACGTTGGCCTGCACTGAGTGCAAGCGCCGCAACTACAACACCTTCAAGAATAAAGCGAAAACGACGGAGCGGCTCGAGCTCAGCAAATATTGCCGCTGGTGCCGTTGCCAACGAGCGCATCGCGAGCAGCGGTAGCGCAATAGCGGAGCGCTAGGCAGATATAGGAAGATGTTTGACATCGACGATTTCACTCGCGTGGTCGATGTCGATCGCTATGAGTTTGCCATCGGCGTCGAAGTCAAAGACAATGCCGGGCTTAACTTCTTCGGATTCAGAATATGAGCCTGAACGAAGCCGGATGTAGAGCGAGTCTGTTTCCGCGTCGTATTCGATCTTCATGACTTAAATCTCCGATCGAAGAAGGCGAGTTTCCTCGATATATCCCCACAGCCGACGTCTGCCGTCTGGCTGTACCTCAGACCGATATGGATCGCCAAGTACTCTTGCGACATACTCAGGCGCGATCTCGGCCCTTCTTTCCGCGAGCGTCTTTTCTCCGTACGCCGTAAAGCGAATTCGCATCGAACGCTCCTCGGAGCGTTCTCATCGCGACAAAATGAAAGCCAACAAGTGTTCTAGGAAAGCGCAAGCGTTGTGTGCAAATCAGTTGGCGCGAAGGGCGGTAGCTCAACCCGGTAGAGCAACGGTCTCCAAAACCGTGTGTTGCAGGTTCGATTCCTGTCCGCCCTGCCATGATGAAAACGGCCCGCTTTCGAGC
>JBOHTT010000077.1:0-2135 GCA_050733775.1 Vulcanimicrobiaceae bacterium | reverse complement strand
CGGCCCGAACGGCGCCGGCAAGACGAGTTTCTTCAACGCATTGACGGGATATTTTTTTCCCGATGCCGGCAAGGTCTGGTTCAAAGGTGAAGAGATTACCCGCCTTTCCAACCACGCGCGAATCTCGCGCGGCATGAGCCGTACGTTCCAAACGCCGAGCATCTTTCCCGAGCTGACGGTGTACGAGAACGTCGTGCTGGGCGTGCACAGCAAGATGGCCAAAGAGGGTAGCTTGCGAGGCCTTTCGCGTGACGAACGGAACGCCGCCAATACCCGCGTTGAAGAGCTGCTCGGATTCGTCAACCTGCAGCGTTGGAAAGAGACGCAGGTGTCGGCGCTTTCGCACGGCAGCCAGCGCCTCGTCGAGATCGCCGCGTGTCTGTCGGTGAGCCCGACCCTCGTTCTTCTGGACGAACCGACTGCCGGTTTGGCCGAAGCTGACACTGCGCGCGTGATGGAGGTCGTGCGCGATCTACGAAATCGTTTGGGATTAACCGTCGTTTTCGTCGAGCACAACATGCGATTCGTCGCTTCGCTTGCGGATACGGTCATGGTTATGGATCGCGGCCGCGTGCTCTTACGCGGAGCGGCGGGCGACGTGCTCAACGATAGTCGCGTGCGTGAAGCGTATCTTGGCGCCGAGGAGCTGGCGAGTGTCTGACAGCCAAGCCCCGTTGCTCGAAGTCGACGACATCAACACGTATTACGGCAAGAGTCATATCTTGCGTGGTGTGTCTCTTCACGTTAATCGCGGCGAAACCGTCGCGCTCTTGGGTCTCAACGGCGCCGGAAAGACGACGACGATCCGCAGCATCCTTGGCCTGACGCCGGCCCGATCGGGTCGCGTTCGTTTCAAAGGCACCGATATCACCGGCATGTCGACCCATCACATTGCCAAGATGGGCATAGGTTACGTTCCTGAGGGGCGGCTGATGTTCGGTGCTCTTACGACAATGGAAACGCTGCAATTGGCAGAGCGGCCGGCGCAGCGCGGCGGCGACGGGTGGACGATCGAACGGACGCTCGAACGCTTTCCCAAGCTCGCGGAACTCAAGAACCGCAAATCGGGCCGGCTCTCGGGCGGCGAGCAGGAAATGCTCGCCATCGGCCGTGCGCTCGTCGGAAATCCGGAGCTCATCCTCATCGACGAGCCGTCGCAGGGACTCGCGCCGATCATCGTCCTCGAAGTGTACCGCACGATCGAAGAGCTGCGCGCGCACGGCGTATCGATCTTGCTGGTCGAGCAAAACGCCGCAATGGCTTTGCGAGCGGCTCAACGCGCGTACGTGATCGATGACGGACGCACGGTCTTCGATGGCGACGCGGAACAGCTGCGCGCAGATCGCGCGCGCGTTCGCGAATTGATGGGCTTAGCCACGGCGTAAGCTGCGTGAGCAGCTCGTTTGCCGCCATCATCGATCGGCGGCTGCAGGAGAGCGCAGAGCGTCCGTTCGTCACATGCGGCGATCGGACGATAACGTACGGCGAATTCGCCGATCGTCTCGCGCGCCTGACCGGTGCGCTTCGCGAGCTCGGAATCCGTAAGGGCGACAAGATTTGTTTGTATCTTCCGAACGGATTGCCGTTCGTACTGATGATGTTTGCGGCGGCCCGGCTCGGTGCCGTCTTCGTCCCGGCGCATCCGCAGTTCACGGCGCGCGAGCTTCGCTACGTGCTGCAGCATTCGGAAGCCGTTCTCGCGGTTACGGACGACGAACGCCTACCGCTTCTCGAGGAAGCCCGCAGCGAATGTCCGCTCCTTCGCGAGGTCATCGTTGCCTCGTCCCTGCACGCTCTGCTCTCGCGACCGGCGGAGAATGGCTCGCCCGAAAGCGTCGACGAGACCGACGCGGCGGCGATCATGTACACATCCGGAACGACTGGCCTGCCGAAAGGCGCGGTACTCACGCATCGGGGCTACACGATGAACGCCCAAGCGTTCGCGGAGCGAACGCTGCTCTCGCGTGACGATGTACTGTTTTGCGTTCTGCCGCTCGCGCACCTGAACGCGCAGCGCAGCTCGCTTCTTCCAACCGCGTTGGTGGGGGCGCATTTGCTTTTGGCGGACCGATTCAGTGCGGGCGGATTTTGGCCGGCCGTGCGAGAGGGCGGCGTGACGTTCTTCAGCATCATGC
>JBOHTT010000076.1:0-7083 GCA_050733775.1 Vulcanimicrobiaceae bacterium | reverse complement strand
TGCTGCAGCAACGTCCGGGTGTGTTCAAAATGGCCGGCACGTTCGCGTTCAACACGCGACTTGGCATTGCAACTCGTAAGGGTGAGACGGCGATGAAACAGCCCATCGACCAAGCAATGAGCCTGTTCGTCAAGTCCGGCGCCTATAAAACGCTTCTCGCAAAGTACCAATTCCCGAGCGAGTCTTCAATCTTCGTTTAAATGTCTAAGCTGAGCTCCTTCATCGAGCGCCTCGACATCTATTTGTTCTCGTGGAGCTTTTGTGAAGGAGCTCTCGTTACGCTCGCGGTCACGATCGCCGCAATGGCGCTCGGCATCGTGTTGGGCCTGCTCGCAGCACTCGCAAAGTCGTCAAAGTTGCGATGGCTGCGCGCGTCGGCGAATTTCTACATTTGGTTGTTCCGAGGAACGCCGGTTCTGTTGCAGCTGATTTTCGTCTATGCGGGCCTTCCGCAGCTGGGTTTGCGCTTTTCGTCGTTTCAATGCGCGGTGATCGCGCTCTCACTCAATGAAGGCGCGTACATGGCGGAGATCATCCGCGCCGGAATCGAGGCGATTCACTCCGGCCAGACGCTGGCCGCTCGCGCGCTCGGAATGAGCGAGCTGCAAGTCAAACGTTTTGTCGTGCTGCCCCAGGCCTTTCGTATCATCATTCCGCCGACGGGCAACCAATTCATCGGCATGCTGAAAACCTCGGCGCTCGCGTCGGTCGTTGCCGTGCGCGAATTGCTGCTCAACGCGCAAGAAACGGCAGCGGCAGACTTCCAGTACATCCCGACATTTACCGCGGCCGCATGCTACTATCTGTTGCTCACGACGGTATTTTCGCATCTGCAAGGCCGGCTCGAGCGGCGCCTGAGCATCGGCGGCCGCCGTCGTGCCGCCGGCGCAGGGCTCAGCGAAGGCCTCGCGCCGCCGCCAGCCGATCGCGTTGCACGGCATGCGAAGCCGCAAGAAACGGCGATCGTCAAGATCGATAACCTGACGAAGTCCTATCAAGATCATCGCGTGCTCAACGCGATGTCCATCTCGATACGGACCGGTGAGTCGCTCGTCATCGTCGGTCCATCCGGTTCCGGAAAGTCCACCTTGCTACGATGCATCGCCGGACTCGAGACGCCCGATGAGGGCACGATCCAGTTCATGGGCCAAAACGTGCACGAGCCGGGCACGAAGATGCATCGCGTGCGCGCCGATATCGGCGTCGTGTTTCAATCGTTCAACTTGTTCCCGCACATGACGGCACTCGAGAACATCATGTTGGCTCCCGTTCGCGTGCGAGGCGTGGACAAGAGCGTCGCGCGCAATCAGGCGCTGCAGCTGCTCAGCAAAGTGCACCTGCTCGAAAAGGCCGACAGCTATCCCGAGGAGCTCTCCGGCGGGCAACAGCAACGCGTCGCGATCGCGCGTGCGCTTGCCATGGAACCTGCCGTCATGCTGTTTGACGAGGCGACGTCGGCCTTAGACCCGGAGATGACAAGAGAAGTTCTCGACGTGATGGTCGAGCTGATTGAGGACGGCTTGACGGTTGTGGTGGTGACGCACGAAATGGGATTCGCGCGGCGCGCTGCCGACCGCATCATCTTCATCGACCATGGCGAGATCGTTGAAGATTCCACGACGGATGCGTTCTTCAAAGAAGCCCGTCATCCGCGAGCGCAGCAGTTCATGCGCGAAATTCTATCGCTCGATGCGATCGGTAATCATTCCGAACCACTTATAGGAGGCAAGTAATCACAGTGAAGGCGACGTTGGAAGAACGGATCAGAGGAACGGTAAGGCCTGGACGTGCGGCAGAGATTCTGATGGATCTCATTTCGTTCAAGACCGTCAATCCGCCCGGCGAGGAGCGGCTCATCGCCGAATTTATCGTGGAGCTGCTGAAACAGATCGGCTGTGAAGCGAGCCTTCACGAAATTGAGCCGGATCGCGCAAACGCAGTCGGCCGCCTGCGAACGGGAAGACCCGGCCCGACGATTATCTTGAACTCCCACATCGACGTCGTGCCGGAAGGCAACGAGTGGCAGACCGATCCGTTCGTCCCGGTGAAAAAGAATGGACGAATTTATGGTCGGGGCAGCGCGGATGCGAAAGGTCCCGTCGCGTGCATGATCGCCGCCGTCGAAGCATTGGCTCGAATCAAGGATGAAATAACCGGCGAGATCATCCTAACCGCGGTTGCAGACGAGGAAGCCGGCAGCGGCGGAACGCGAAGTCTCTTGCCGGACCTTCGCGCCGATATGGCGATCGTCGGCGAACCGACGGGATGCGATATTGCGATCGCGCACAAGGGCACGGCGACGGCGCAGATGGTCGTGAAGGGACGTTCGGCGCATGCGGCCGTCCCCGAAAAAGGTGTGAACGCGATCGACGGCGCCGCATCGGCGATTGCGAGCATTCGCGAGTATCACGAAAGCCTGCGGAAGCGCAATCACAAATTGCTCGGCTCGCCGTCCGCCGCCGTCACGCTCGTGAAGGGCGGCACGAAGAGTAACATGATTCCGGATTACTGCGAATTCACGATCTCGCGGCGCATGATTCCTGGCGAATCGGAAGCCACGGTCGCAAAAGAGCTGGGCGATCTGTGCACGCAATTCGCGAACGCCACGCCGTCGGTTGCGATGGAGCTTGCAAAATTCTTTCGGTCCTCGGGCGATCCGTCGGAAACACCGGCGGATGCGGAGATCGTCCGCGTCGCCTGCAAAGTCGTCTCGGCGCTCACCGGAAAGCCGGCCGTGCCGGGCGGATTCCCGCTGAATTGCGACATGGCGCTATTGCGCGGCGTCGCGGGAATCCCGACGATCGTTCTTGGCCCCGGTGATACGAGCATCGCACATCAACCGGACGAGTTCGTGACGGAGGAGCAGCTCGATCTCGCCGCTTCCATCTACGCCGGCATCATTCTCGAAACGAACGGCGCTAAGGGGGCGCAAAAGTGAACATCACGAGGAAGTCCTACACGAACGGTGGCGCAGAGAAAGAGCTGTTCTTTCCCGTCACCGAATTCAAAGATCGCCTCAGCGCAGTGCGCGCGGAGATGAGCAAACGCGGGCTCGACGCGCTGCTCGTCAACACGCCGGAGAACATTTTGTACCTCACCGGCTATCAGACGCCGGGCTACTATATGTATCAGTGCGTGCTGGTGACGATGAAGCACGATCCGGTACTGCTGATCCGTAACGGCGAGTTCGGCAATTTCCTCACCTTCTCGTGGCTCGACGAGTGCGCCACGTATTTCGACGATGAAGATCCGGTCGAGACGACGCTGAACACGATCGCGGAGTACGGCGTGACCGGCGGAAACATCGGCGTCGAGATGCGTTCGTGGTTCCTGACGCCGTACGCATTTCAACAGCTCGAAAAGCGCAATAGCAATCTCAAGTGGACCGACGCGTCCGGCACGGTCGAGGCGTGTCGATTGCGCAAATCTGCGCGCGAAGTCGAATTCATTCGCGCAGCGGCGAAAGCCGCGGAAGCGGGAATGCGCGCGGCAATCGATGCGGTCGACGTCGGTAAGACCGATCGCGATGTCTCGGCGGCGCTGCACGCTGCGATGATCAGCGCGGGCAGCGAGTATCCGGGGATGGGGCCGTTTGTCGCGGTCGGCAAACGATCCGCGATGATGCACGGCATTTGGGGCGGCTATCCGATCGAAGCCGGCCAGACGATCAATCTGGAGATCGGCGCATCGGTGCACCGCTATGGTGGCTGCCTGATGCGCTCGGTGTCGGTCGGCAAACCGTCGGCGGAAGTTGAAAAGATTGCTGTCGCGGTGGAGTCGGCGAATCGCCGGCTGATCGAGGGCGTTCGTCCCGGCGCGATGACGGCGGATCTGCACGGCGCTGTCGGCGACGAGCTTGCCAGCCATGGCTTCGATCAAAACCGCAAAGGACGTCGCTGCGGATATTCTCTTGGTCTGGCGTTCCCGCCGGATTGGGGGGAGGGCCATATTTTGAGCGTGATCGACAAGCCGAACGTCAAGCTCGAACCCGGAATGGTGTTGCACTTGCCGCTGTCGCTGCGAATCTTCCCGCGCGTCGCCTCGGCGTTCAGTGAGACCGTCTTGGTGACGGAAAAAGGACACGAAGTTCTCACGAACTTTGACCGGCGCCTATTTGTGCGAAACGGAGCGAACTGAAATGGCAATTCCACCATACGCCGACCGAATGTCCGAAGTGCGCGGGCAGAATCTCAGTGCCGTTTCAGCGGACGCGATCTCCTTTGGTGCCGGCGATGCGGATCCGGCGATGCTGCCGGACATCTCGGACATCGCAGCCGACGTGCTGAAGAAGTACCGGACCGAAGTGTTGCAGTACGCAGCGCGCAAAGGGCTCCCGGAAATGCGCGAGTGGGTCGCGGCAGAGGCACGAAAGTCCGGGTTGCGCGTCACCGCGGACAACATTCTCGTCGTCAACGGTGCGAAGCACGCGCTCGATCTCACGTGCAAGCTCTTTTTGAATCCGCGCGATAGTATTGTCGTGACGACGCCGACGTACATGACGTCGCTCCCGATCTTCAACAGCTATCAGGTCGAATTCATCGAAATCGCGCAGGACGCCGACGGCCTGATCGTCGACGCGCTCGAGGAACGGCTCAAGGATCTCAAACGCAAGAACGCGCGGTTGCCGAAGATGGTCTACAACGTTCCGGAGTTTCACAATCCGTCAGGCGTGACGATGAGCGCCGAGCGTCGCGCGCAACTGGTTCGCGTTGCGCAAGAATACGGCTTGCTGATCGTGGAGGACGATCCGTATCGGCGGATTCGTTTTGAGGGCAAAAGCGTCGCTCCGATCCAGTCGCACGATACGACCGGATGCGTGATCGGGCTTGGAACCGTTGCGAAGTTGGTGGCTCCAGGTTTTCGCGTCGGATGGGTGATCGCAACGCCGGAGATCATCGACAAGATGGCGTCCGTCAAAACCGATGGCGGTTCGGGTGCCATCCCGCAGCGGTTCATTCTGGAATACGCGCAACGCGGCCGCATCGAACCCCACATCGCCGAAGTGATCGCGACGTATCGAAAGCATCGGGACGTTATGCTGAAGATGCTGCCCGAGCAGCTGCCGGGCTCGTCCGCGATCGAGCCGGCCGGCGGATACTACGTGTGGGTGAAGCTTCCGGAGGGCGTCGATGGGGACGAACTGGCATCTGCCGCAGCGCGCCACGGCGTCGAGATCCTGCCGGGGAGAATCTTTTACGCGACGACCGGACCGAAGAATTTCGTGCGGCTGGCGTTCAGCTTCAATTCTGATGAACGGACCGTCGAGGGCATGCAGAAGCTTGGGAAAGCCTATGCCGAGGTAGCGCACTCCCTGGTATAATCCCGTGCATGTATCCCGATAGCGGATCGCGGTCGGCTCGCCTGTTAGAGCGCGCGAAAAAGGTTCTTCCGGGCGGCAGCACGCGGCAGACGGTCACGTTCGATCCGTATCCGATCTACGCGGTTTCCGGACGCGGCTGCATGGTCACGGACGCGGACGGCGTCGAGCGCATCGATTTCATCAACAACTACTCCTCGATGATTCACGGACATTGCCATCCGAAGATCGTCGAAGCGCTGCAGCGGCAAACGGAGATACTGATCGCGGTCGGTGCGCCGACCGAAAGCGAGATCACGCTCGCGGAATTGCTCGTCGCGCGATTGCCGTACGTCGAGCAGCTCCGTTTCTGCAACTCGGGCTCGGAAGCGGTGATGATCGCGATCCAAGCTGCGCGCGCGTTCACCGGCCGCCCGAGAATCGCAAAAATCGAAGGCGCGTATCACGGCGGTTACGACGCCGTGCAAGTCAGCTTGAAACCGTCGCCGGAAGCGTGGGGCGAGCCGGATCCCGTTCCGGTAGCGTACGCGGCCGGACTTGCGGCAGATGCGTTGCGCAACACCGTCGTGCTGCCGCTCAACGACATCGAGAGCTCGCGCCGCAATCTCGAGAAACACAAAGCCGAGCTCGCCGGCGTCATCTTCGATCCGATCGTCGGCCGCATGGCGTTCTTGGAAGCGAAGGCAGACTACATCGCGTTTCTGCGCGAGTGGACGCGCGCGAACGGCGTGCTGTTAATCCTCGATGAGGTGTTTTCGTTCCGTATCGACTTCCACGGCGCGCAGGGACGCTATAAGGTCGATCCGGACATCACGGCGCTCGGGAAGATCATCGGCGGCGGTATCGCGATCGGTGCGGTCGGAGGCAAGGCGAACGTGATGTCGGTGTTTGACGGCAGCGCCGGCTATCCGAAGCTTCCGCATCACGGCACGTACAACGCCAATCCGCTCGCGATGGCCGCGGGCCTCGTCTCGATGGAATTGCTCGATGCTGCCGCGATTGCGCGCATCAACGCGCTCGGCGATCGCTTGCGCGAAGGTTTGAATCGAATCTTCCGCGAGTGCGAGGTCGCAGCGAAAGCGCAAGGCGTCGGTTCGATGGTCGCGATCGCGCCGGCCGCTCAGTTTTCGGACTATCGCGGTCTCGCGCGCGCCGCGGCAAGCATCGAGCCGCTTCTTGCGCGGATACATCGCGAGCTGCTCAATCGCGGCGTGCTCATGATGCCGCGGGGTGCGTTCGTGATCTCGACGCCGATGACGGAAGCGGAGATCGATCGAACGATCGCAGCCGCCCGGGAGTGCGTCAGCTCCGTCCCGGTGCGCTGATTCAGTTACGGCTTGTGCAAAAAGATCGCGAGCATCAGCGTGATCCAGGTACCGACAACGAGTGAAACCATCCGCCATTGCGAAGTATCGACTTTTCGATTGAGCGATTCGATCTTCTGATCGAGGCCGTCGAACCGTAAGTCGATCTTCTGGTCGAGAGCCGTAAGGCGGCCGTCAACGCCGCGAAGACGCTCGCTCATCTGTTCGTAGGCGCCCTCGAGGTGGGCCATCCGGATTTCCAACGGCTGTGCGCTCATTATGCCTACCTAATGTGGCGAAATTCGAAGCCGGCAAGAGACCCCCTGCGGGGTCGTTCTCGAAGCCGCTAAGCATCGAACAAAAAGCCGCGACGGCCGGCGATCGGTTATTCCGCAGGCGACCTACGCAGTATTCCATATCGAAATGCGGCGCCGTCAACATTCGGTATGCGAGTCCACGGAC
>JBOHTT010000075.1:0-3558 GCA_050733775.1 Vulcanimicrobiaceae bacterium | reverse complement strand
CCTCTATAATTACTGGCCTAAGCCGACGAAGAATTATCCTTTTAATGACACGCAGGGGTTCTGGACGGGGGTTCTCGAGTATCAATCATCGATCGCGCATCAGCAAGGATTCCTAAAACCCGAGCTGTCGCGCGCAGATTTTGAGAATGTGCTAAGGCCCGATTTCATGGCGGACACCTACAAACGCCTCGGCTGGGCCGTGCCGTCGCGGCCGCTCTACGTCCCGAATAAATGGTCGGGAACTGTCGGAAAACCACCATATCCGGCATATCTGTGGAACGGCATCCAGCTTAGCGGACCTGAGCCGTTTCCAACACGCAGCGACCTAGCTTAGCCGCACGTGGCCGGCGCCGTGCTCGTAACAGCAAGTACGCCAACATCGAGGCCGCGGCGCGCGCGAGGACTAGCGCTGCGCTTCGCGCAGTACTGGCTCCTCGCGCTGCTGCTCGTGGTCTGGCAGCTCGTGAGCAGCTCGGTCCCGGGATTGCAGCTGATGCTGCCGCCGCCATCGTCCGTTTTTTCGGCGGCGGTGGAGCTGCTCAAGAGCGGTGCCTTGCTGCAAGACATCGTGGCGAGCCTGGCGCGCGTGTTCGTGGCCGTCGGTGTCGCCGCATTGATCGGGATTCCGCTCGGTGCAGCGATGGGCGGTATTCCCGCATTTCGATGGTCGTTCGATCCGGTGTTGGAATTTATTCGACCGATACCGCCGCTCGCGTGGATCCCGCTGGCAATTCTTTGGTTCGGCATCAGCGAGAAAGAGATCGATTTCATCATCTTTCTCGCGGCCTTTTTCCCGATTGTGTTGAACTCGGCGGCGGGAATTCGCGACGTCGACGTGCTGGTGGTGCGTGCCGCGCGCTCGCTCGGCGCGAGCCCATTGGTCGTCTTCTTCACGGTGTACGTGCCTGCGGCGATGAGTCAAATCATCGTCGGCATCCGCGTTGGTATGGGAATCGGGTGGATGGCGCTGGTTGCCGGCGAGCTCGTTGGAGCAACGACTGGTCTCGGCTTTCTGATCAGCCAGGGCCGCATGGTTTTCAGAAGTGACTACATCTTGCTCGGTATGGTCACGATCGGTCTCATTGGGCTGGCGCTCGATGGTTTGATCCGCGGCCTCTCGGCTGCATTGATGCCATGGAAGCGTTAATACAGGTCCAGAACGTCACAAAAGTTCACGGTGCCGGTGGCGATGCCGTGCATGCGCTCAACAACGTTTCGTTCTCGCAGGGCGAGCATGAATTCGTCTGCGTCGTTGGACCGAGCGGCTGCGGCAAGACGACGCTTCTGAACTTGATTGCCGGATTCGAGCAACCGACATCGGGTCTCGTCGCATTTGACGGGGCACCCATCGCAGGACCGGATGCGCGAAGAGCCGTCGTCTTTCAGGAGCACGCGCTGTTCCCATGGTTGACCGTGAAAGGCAACGTTCAATACGGGCCCAAACGGCGCGGCATTCGCGGCCCCGAGCTTGCGGCGATCACCGAACGCTACGTCAATCTCGCCGGTCTCACCGGGTTCGAGCGGAAGTATCCGCACCAGCTCTCGGGGGGCATGCGGCAGCGTCTTGGTATCGTTCGGGCGCTGGCAAACAGCCCTGAGATGCTTCTCATGGACGAGCCGTTCGGGTCCCTGGACTCGCTCACGAGGGAGCGGATGCAGGACGATCTCGTGCTGATCTGGGGCGACGAGCGCAAGGCAATTTTCTTCATAACGCATAGTATCGAGGAAGCTCTCAAGCTGGGAGACCGCGTTATCGTCATGTCGTCGCGACCTGGGCGAATCATCCGCGAGTTCCGCCTCACGCAGGCTCGGCCGCGGCACGCCGACGACGCTGAAGTAGCCGAGCTGGCCAAAGAGATCCGGCGGCTCTTGTTCGACGGCAGCGCCGTGTAATGCGCCGCTCGGGGAGTTCGGCGAGCCCAGACGATAGGATTCGAAAACTCAACTTGCTTTCGACCATCACGAAGTCGCTGACGGGCTCGTTTGATTCTGAAAACGTCTTGGATAATGTGCTCAAAGACATCGTCTCCGGTGCGGTGTCCGTCATCGAGGCCGCAAATGCAGGCTTCTTGAGCCTGTACGATCCGCAAACCGGAAAAGTTGGAATTCGAGCAGCGGTCGGATACGGCGAAGAGATCTATCGCATCCAAGTCGATCCGGGCGAAGGCCTCGCCGGAAAAGCCTTCAAGACGGGTCGCGCGGTAATTTGCAATAGCGAAGAAGCGGTCACGATGAATCGCGAGAATCTCACGAAGAGAACTCGCGAACAATATCGCAAGGCCGCCGGCGGACTGCCACAGCCCATGCGTGCGATCTCCGTACCGCTCTTATTCCGCGGCAAAGCGATCGGCGCGATGACGATCGATAGCTTGAAGAAGCCGTATGAGTTCAGCGAATTCGATGTCGAGATTCTGCACACGCTTGCCGACCAAGCCGCAATCGCGATCGAGAACGCCCGTTTGTACACCGCGGAGCGAGCGTCGCGATTAGCGTTGCAGCGTTCGCTGGCGATTCACGAATCGTTGACGCGTTTAGTTCTCGACGGCTGCAGCGTCGAGGTCATTGCTCACCGTTTTGCGGACCTGGTGCAAAAGCCGGTCGTCGTGACGGACGTCTTCCTCAACGTTATTGCCGGTGGGAGTACCAAGCTCGACGTCAATGCGTTGGGACTCGACGCAGGCGATCTTCCGATTTCTACCGTGCAAGAGCTGGTCGATCTTTGCGCGCGATCGCAAAAGGTCGTCGCGGTTCCAATCACGGGGCCCCGAGAGATCCTCGGCGCGATCGTCCTTGGGCCGTCGTCCGAATCGATCGCGGAAGCCGATCGTGCCGCCGCGGGCCATCTTGCAACCGCTGCCGGTCTCGCAATGCTCAAAGAGCGTTCCGTTGCCGAAGCCGAGATGCTGTTGCGCGAGGACGTGCTTGAAGGCCTCATTACGACGGAAGAGCGCGAAGTCAGCCGGCGCGCCGCGCAATTGGGGCTCGATCCGCGCGCCGATTATGCGCTTGCAGTCGTCGTCAGTCGCGCGAAGGCGCCGTACAAATCGGAATACGCACTCATTCGTCTCCGCGCTGTTGCCGAAGCGTATGTGGGCCAAGGCGCGCAGGGACTCGTTGTCGAGCGCGAGGGTTCCGTCGTCGTCCTCGCGCGCATTGCGTCGACGACCGTGCAAAAGTGGGCTCGCGAGCTCGTTGCGACGCTCGAACGCTCGTGCCAGGGTGCGGCTCCGCTCGTAGTCGTCGGCCCTGTTTGTCAGGGCTTGAACCGTCTAGGACCGTTATATTCGGAAGTAACGCGCTCGATCGCGCTGCTGCTTCGTGCGGGTGCTCGCCCGAATCTCTTCTCGACCGAAGCGCTCGGCGTTTATCGCTTGCTGCTCCAGACGTCGGACACGCAGGAGCTTTTGAAATTCGCGGAACGCACGCTCGCGCCGCTGGAGCTGTACGATGCCGCCCACGGAGCGCAGCTCGTGCCGACGATTCGCTGCTTCCTCGAATGCAATCGCCGGATCGGCGCGGCCGCCGAGCGTCTCAACGTCCATCCGCACAGCGTCAAGT
>JBOHTT010000074.1:0-1619 GCA_050733775.1 Vulcanimicrobiaceae bacterium | reverse complement strand
GCCGCTTGCGAGCAAAACGCGCAATCCTCCGAACAGCCGCCCTTCTTGGCGTTGTACAAGACTTCGAGGGACACGTGCTTCTCGGCGCTCGCGTCGCGCACGGCGCCGGCAAGCGAAAGCAGCTCCGTCGTTCGTTCCGCCGGCCAGCCCGCGAGCTCGCGCAACAATGCACGACCCGCGGGCAGCTTCGGCAACAGATCTTCTACGACGGTATTCGCTTGCATAGCACCTCTTCGAGCTGTGTTGCGGAATCGGCGAGCGCCGTTGCGGCCGGATCGTACGGCAACGCGGCGAGCACCGGCACTTGCTTGGACAAGCAACGAACGACGTCCGCTTCGTAGTTTTTCGACGCCTCTTCCCAGCGGTGGACCAAAATCGCACCCACGACGGTGCAGCCGAGCGAGCGCAGGTAATGCGCGGTGAGGAGTGTGTGGTTGATACAGCCGAGGCGCAAGCCTACCACGATCAGCACGGGCAACGCGCACATTGCAGCCAAATCGGCGAAGGTTTCGTGTGCATTGAGCGGCACCGCGATGCCGCCCGCGCCTTCGACGACGAGCGCGCCGTCAATGCGCGCGATTTCGGCAGCGAGCTGCTCGCACGTGACTGGGCGAGCGCCCTCGGCGAGTGCCGCGTTGTACGGATCTGCAGGTTTGCGAAAACGCTGGAGCTCGCGCGCGGCGATTTGCAGTCCCGCCATGCGCGCCGCCGTTTCCGCGTCGCCCGGTTCGCCGGCGTCAAGCCCGGTCTGAACCGCCTTCACGATCGTAAGCGGCGTTGCAGCTCCGAGCGCTCGTTGCAGCGCAAGCGCGACCGCTGCAGCGACGCGCGTCTTGCCGACGTCGGTATCGGTGCCGGTAATGAAGAAGCGCGTAATCACGCGAGTGCCGCCAGCAAGCGGTCGACGTCGGCGTCACCGTGCGTTGCCCGGAGCGTAATACGCAACCGGCAAGTTCCCTCCGGAACCGTCGGCGGGCGAATCGGTGGTGCGTTAATCCCGTGCTTACGAAGGCGTTGTGCCAGCTCGAGCGCCGGCGTCACGTCGCCGACGATGACGGGGACAATCGGTCCGCTGCCGTCGGGGACGCGATAGCCGAGTGCGACGAGCCCTTTGCGCAAGCGCGCACTGAGATGCAACAGGCGCGCGCGGGCATCGCCGGCATCGTGTGCGAGTCGAACGCCGGCGCGCGCGGCTTCGGCCACCGCCGGCGGCAGCGCGGTATCGAAGATGAACGCCCGCGCCGCCGATTGCAAGAAGGCAATGACGGACTCCGGTCCGGCGACGAAGCCGCCGTGCGCCCCAAACGCTTTCGACAGCGTGCCCATCACGACGATGCGTGGATCGCGAATCTCGAATGCCAGGCCTCGGCCGTCCGGGCCGAACACGCCGAGTGCGTGCGCTTCGTCGACGAACAAAACGTCGCCAGAGCCGAGCGAGGCGACGATGCCGCAAAGATCGGTGACGTCGCCGTCGACGCCGAAGAGCGATTCGGTGACGACGAGTGCGGGCTCACGCCCTCGGCCCTGCTGCGGAAATTGTCGGTGCGGATACACGTGACGAGTCAGTCGCGTCGAGCGAACCCCGTCGATGAGCGATGCGTGGTTGAGCCGGTCGGACC
>JBOHTT010000073.1:0-25764 GCA_050733775.1 Vulcanimicrobiaceae bacterium | reverse complement strand
ACCGAAACATTCCCTGCCAGCGATGTGCCGGCATCCGTGCATCCTTAGCCGCTCTGGGTACGCGTTAAGAGGAGCGTTGATACGAGATGAAACTATTTCTCGATACTGCCGAGCTCGACGAGATCCGCACGGCTGCACGTTGGGGTGTGCTCAGCGGCGTGACCACGAATCCGACGCTGTTTTCCAAAGCCGGCGGTGGGTCGTACGAATCGATCTTGGCCCAGATCTGCGCGATCACGAGCGGACCTGTTTCGGCCGAGGTCGTCGCGACGGACGTTGAAGGGATGCTCTCCCAGGCTCAGGCGTTTGCGAAGATCGCATCGAACATCGTCGTCAAGGTCCCGATGAGCGAAGAAGGGCTCGAAGCGATTTCTCGACTTGCCGCCGAGAACATCGCGACGAATTGCACGCTGATCTTCAGCGCAAACCAGGGACTTCTCGCCGCAAAAGCCGGCGCCAAGCTGGTGAGCCCGTTCGCTGGCCGGATCGACGACATCAATCACGACGGCATGGCGGTCGTTCGCGACCTCGTGGAGATTATTCGCTTTCATAACATCCCCTCGGAGGTGCTTGCCGCCTCGCTTCGCCATCCGCTGCACGTCACGCAAGCCGCGCTCGCCGGCGCACACATCGCGACCGTCCCAATCCACGTGCTCAAGCAAATGGTTCACCATCCTCTTACCGATACGGGGATTGTTCAATTCCGTAAAGACTGGGAGCAAGCGCAGAAGCAGCTCGCACATGCATCGTCTTCCCCCGACGGAGGTCGCTTGTGATGGCACGCCGTTTTGAGTATGCGATCGTCGGCGGTGGTGCCGCGACGGCGACGGCTGCCGAGGCGATCCGCAGCCACGATGCGACCGGGTCACTTGCGATCTTCACCAAAGAGTGGGCGCCGCCGTACCAGCGCCCGCCACTCTCGAAAGAATTCTTACAGGGTCGCGCGAGACTTGAGGATGCGCTGATGTTTCCGGCGACGTGGTATCTCCAGCACGGCGTCGATCTCTTCGTCGGTGTTCAGGTTCTTGAGATCGATGCTGCACAGAAAAGACTGCTCACCGAAGCCGGCGATATTGAGTACGGACGACTCTTGCTCGCGACAGGCGCTACCCCGCGCAGACTCAAGCTCGCGGGCTCGGAGCTGGATGGCGTCTACATGCTGCGCGACTATCTTGATGCACTGCGGATGCGCGGCGCGCGCTCGAGTGCGCAGCGCATCGTGATGATCGGCAGCGGTTTCATCGGGATGGAGGTCGCGGCTTCGCTGCGCAGCGGCGGATGCGAGGTGACCGTGGTAACGATCGATCCGGCGCTGTACGCGCGATTTGGTCGCGAGGTTTCCGAATATGCGAAGAGGCTCTTCGACCAACACGGCATCCGAACGTTGCTCGAGACAAGCGTCGCTTCGATCGACGGAAAGGACCGGGTCGCAGGCGTAACACTCAAAAACGGTGATCGCATCGAGGCGAACGCGGTCATCATTGGAATCGGCGTCAGCCCTGAGGCTGCGCTCGCCCAGGCTGCGGGGATCCGCGTCGAGGACGGAATCGTCGTCGACGATCGGTTGCGTACCTCGATCGCTGATATCTACGCGGCCGGTGACGTCGCGCGATTCCCCGGCATCGACGGACACCTCGTGCGCGTCGAACACTTCGATCATGCCTATGCTTCGGGTGCCGCCGCCGGCGCAAATATGGCCGGCGTCGATCGGCCGTACCGGTACGTTCCGTTTTTCTGGTCTGACGTGTTCGAGCTGAGCTTCGAGTTCGTCGGAGATCCGGCCGGCGATTCGAAGATCGTGCAAGGAACGCTCGAGAGCGGCTCCTTCATCGTTGAATATCGCGAAGGCGAGCAGCTGCGTGGCGCGCTTCTCGCACGGCGAACGCCGGAAGAACGCGACGCGTACCGCGACCGGCTCGGGTCTGCGGCGGTCAGGTAAGATTTGGCGCGCGGGCTCCAAACAGCGTGGTGACCGAGCGACTCTCTTCTGTTGCGTCAGCGCATGATGCTGGAGATTCTGCGCTCTTCTCTGCTTTCGTGGTAAGCGCCACGTTCTGGCTCTTGCTGACGACAGCCGTCGGCGTGCTCGAGAGTTTCAAGTTTACGTATCCGGATTTTGCGACCGTTCCATGGCTCTCGTTCGGAAGATTACGACCAATTCACACGAACGGCACCTTTTACGGTTGGGCCTCGCTTGCGCTCGTCGGTGCCGCGCTGTGGGTCGGCGCGCGTTCTTCTGGCGTACAGTTGCAAAGAAGAGGATCCGCATGGGCCGCTCTAGTCTGTGTGAACCTCGCGGCGGTCCTCGGCACCATCACGCTGGATATGGGAATCAACAACGGCGATCAAGAGTATCGCGAGTGGGTCTGGTGGGTCGCGGGCATCTTTCTCATCGGCTTGTTGCTAAGTCTCATTTCGCTCATTGCAACGGTCGCCAGACGCCTCGAGCGCGAAATCTACATCGCGAACTGGTACACGACAGGCGCGTTCATCTTTACGATCATCCTGGGCATCACTGCGGCGATACCGCAATATCAGATTGGCCTCGGACAGGTCGCCGTGCAAGGCTTTTACATGCACAACGCCGTCGGGATGTGGTTCACGTTCCTTGCCCTCGGCATCACGTATTACGCGTTGCCCAAGCTGCTCAATCGCCCAATCTACTCCTACGCACTTGGCGTCTTGGGCTTTTGGACCAATCTTATCTTCTATCCCATCATCGGCGCGCATCACTTCGAGTTCACGCCGTTGCCATGGTGGTTTCAGACGCTTGCAATCGTGTTCAGCGTCGGGATGCTTGTCCCCGTGTGGGCCGGAAGCGGGAACTTTTGGCTCACGATGCGTGGACACTGGGCGACAATTCGCCGTTCCTATGCGCTGCCGTTCCTGTGGGTTGGAGTGCTCTACTATTTTCTCGGCTCGACCCAGGGAACGATCGAAGCGCTGCGCAGCTTGCAAGCGATCTGGCATCTGACAAATTTTACCGTGGGACATTCGCACCTGACGATGTACGGCTTCATCACATTCATCGCATGGGGTGCGATCTACGGTTTACTGCCTGCCGCGACGGGAAAAGAGCCGGATCGGCTTGCCTGCGGCCTGCACTTTTGGCTCGCATTCCTCGGCGTTACGATCTATGTCGGCGCGCTATCGATTGCGGGCACCATACAGGGCCTGACATGGGCCAGCGGCGATCCCTTCATCGCGTCCGTGCATGCGGCCCAGCCGTATTGGGAAGCGCGTGCCGTCGCCGGGTCGATGATGTTCGTTTCGCATTGCATCTTCGCGTACAACGTGTGGAAGATGACGATTGCGCCCGCACGCGTACCAGCGCACGCAGAAGTGGTGCAATCCTCGTGATGCCGCATCGGCGCGCCGGCGGTATGAGTGATGTGCGCATCCTGGTCATCAGCTCCGCCGTCGTTTACGGCATCTTGGCGATTGCGATGGGCGTCGTTCCCGGCATCACGATGTCGGCGACGAGGCCCGGCCCCGGCGTCATGCCGCTCAGCGCGCCTGCGAAGCTCGGCCGCGACGTGTACGTGGCGGAAGGCTGCGCTTACTGCCACACACAGCAGGTTCGTCCGCTGGCGCAGGATCGCGTCTTTGGTCGACCGTCAACCGCCGGCGACTACGCCTACGCGACACCGGAGTTGCTTGGCTCCGAGCGTAACGGCCCTGATCTGAGCAACATCGGTGCACGCCAGCCCAGCGACGTCTGGCAGCTTATTCATCTGTACGAACCGCGCTCGCTTGTTGCTGAATCGATCATGCCCGCGTACAAGTGGCTGTTCGTCGTCAAGGACCATGCCGATCGGGGCGACGTCGTCGTACAGGTGCCGCCCGACTTCGCACCGCGCGGCAAGGTGGTCGTTGCCTCCAAGAAGGCACTCGATCTCGTTTCGTATCTAAAATCGCTCAAGCAGGCGCCGCTCCCCGCGGCGAGCGCCACGCCGTGATCGGCTTTGCGATCGTGATCGTCGGCGCCATCGTCACGCTCTGGACGATGGGCTTTGCGATTCGCACGTCGCTTCGGCCCGGAGAGACGGACCCAGAGCATCCCAAGTATTCGATTCTCCGGCCGGATCGCTGATGCAAGACACCGCGTTTTCCGTCAGCCTCTATCTCGACGATGTATCGGAGCCGTTTGCGGTGTATCAGCCACCGGCGAGCGTTTCGCTGGATACGCAGCAGCTCTCTGACGGCGAGCACGTGCTGCGAATTCAAGCGCGGGACGTGCTGGGAAACGTCGGCGTTCGCGAGATCCCGTTCGTCGTGCAAAACGGACCAGGCATCACCTTGACCGGCTTACGCGCCAACGAGCGCGTCAGCGGCATCGTGCGTCTCAACGTCAATGCGTTCAGCGCTAACGAACCGTTCGACCCGATTCGTGCCGAATCAAGTGGCCCGATTCCCGTGTGGACGTGGGTGCTTATCGCACTCGTCGGAGCATGGGCGGCCTGGTACGCGATCGCTGAGTTCCCAACACCGGCGTCGTTCGCATCGACGCCCACCTATGAGGCACATCCCGTTCGAGGCCCGCAGGAGCCGCTAGCGCAACACGCACCGCCGAAGTACAGCGGTCGCGGTACGGTGGCAGGCTTCGATTATGCGAAGACGGGGCCACAGCTCTTCACCGCGAACTGCACGGCATGTCACGGTGCGAATGGAGCCGGCGTGCCGGGCGCCTTCCCACCGCTAGCCGGAGATCCCGTGGTGACAGCGCATGATCCGGCGCAGCAGGTCAGGACCATTCTGCATGGACTCTCAGGAAAATCGATTAGCGGCAAGACGTACTCCGGCGCGATGCCGCCGTTTACGCAACTCTCGGACGAGGATATCGCAGCCATCGTCGACCACGAACGCACGTCCTGGGGCAACAACGCTCCCATCATTTCGCCGGATGAAGTCAGGAGAATGCGCTGACCTCCATGAGCTAGCGTGAACGTCACCGCCTGGGTCATCATCGCGAACGTGCTCTATCTCGCGTCATATGTGGTGCACGACATCCTGTGGCTTCGCATCCTCACAGTTATTGCGGCGCTGCTGGTGATTCCCTACTATTACCTGCAGCCTTCGCCGTTGTGGGTGCCGATCGAATGGAATTTTCTTTTTATCGCAATCAACATCTATTGGATCATCCGGCTCATCCTTGAAAGACGACCGGTTCATTTGACCGCAGAACAGCAACGGTTACGCGACCTTTCCTTTCCATCCCTGACCCCGCGCGAGGCTTTCAATCTCTTTAAGACAGGAATTTGGGAAACGCTCGAACCCGGTATGTCCTTGGTCGAGCACGATCGTGCACATTCACGCTTCTCCGTGATCCTCACCGGCACCGCAGACGTTCTCATGCACGGCGTCAAAGTTGACGAGCTCGGTGAAGGACAATTCGTGGGAGAGATCGACACACAGGCCGATGAAGCGGTCGATATCGACGTCTTGTTGAGAACGCGAGCGCGGGTTATGTGCTGGGACCGTGCGCAGCTACGTGTCTTTCTCAAAAAACGACCCGACGTCTCTTTCGCTCTGGAGAGGAGCGTAGGTTTGCAACTTCGCGAAAGACTCGACACTGCGATGGAGAACTTGCGCAGTCACCCTGCACCCAACGCATGAGCACGGCAACGGCCTAGGCAGCGAGTGGCATCCTTTTTGGCTTACGTTTTGGTAACTGAGCTCAGACGCGCGTCTAGCGTGATCGGCGTGGACGCGAGTGCTTTCGATACCGGGCAGCCGGTCTTTGCCGCGTCAGCGAGCTTTCGAAACGTGCCTTCGTCGATACGCGGAATCTCCGCCGTGGTCGCCAGATCGATTGAAGTAATGGAAAACGACTCTCCGTCTTTCTCGATCCTAACTTTAGCAGTCGTGTGAATGCGATCCGGCGTATAGCCCGCGCTTCCAAGAATTAGCGAAAACGCCATACTGAAGCATGCCGCATGCGCTGCGGCGATGAGCTCTTCCGGATTGGTTCCATGGGCTTCTTCGAAGCGAGATCCGAACGAATAGGTTCCGGAAAGCGCGCCGCTTCCTAGGCTGACGTTACCGTGACCGTGTCGAACATCTCCGCGCCATTCGGCTTGAGCGCTGCGTACCGGCATTATTTTTTACTTCCTTTGTGCGATTGGATCGTCGGCGAGCGTCACTCTTCCGACTTCGTAGGAGACGCTTGTGGCTAGCGTTTTTCTGATTGAAGCAACGGTCGCACGGTCTTTTCCCTAGTTGCGAGCTAGGTACCGCTCAAGGCCCGCATGCGCGGCGGAGTGCGGAACGCCACGTTCATGCGATTCCAGGCATTGATGGTGGCGACCGCAAGCGTGAGGTAAATCAGCTCCCATTCGGAGAACTGCTTACGCGCCATTTCGTACACGTCGTCGGGTACATGTGTTCGCGAAACCTCCGTCACGGCTTCCGTCCAGGCGAGCGCAGCTTGCTCGCGCTCAGAAAATACGTCTCCTGCCTCTCTCCAGGCTGCAACCACGTGGAGACGGTCGTCGCTTTCGCCGGATGCCTTTGCTTCTCTGGTGTGCATATCGAGGCAGAACGCGCACCCGTTGATTTGCGAGCTTCGGACGTCTATGAGATGCAGTAAACCCGGTTCGAGGCCGCTTTCCAAGACGTCGTGATGGGCTTGGCGGAATCCACGCGTTGCTTCAGGAGCGATTGCGTGAATGTCGACTCGAAGATTCATCGTCTATTACTTTCGCTTTGCGGAACGTGGTCGGTTCGCACGCGCGTGATGTCGACCTCCCAATTGGGTTTGATGTCACTCACCGTCCAGACGAACTGCAACGGATTCGGAAGTGAAGTGCGAAGATTTTTTCACGGCTTCCGGTCCGGAGCGAGGTCGCGCAGATGGAGTACCACCACGTGTGCCATGTTCCGATGAAAGTGAACACCTTTTGCCGGTCAGGCGCCAGGAAAATCTTTCGAGCTTTCCGATGCATGAATGCTTAATCACGCACCTTCCTCAGCGCCGTTCCCTTATGCATCGCAATATGATCCGTCCGGTCGCTCTTGATTTTGTATTGCGGCTCGTCGTCGCTTGCATGAACGCGATAACCCTTGAACGCGATCTCAGAGGTGACGACTTCGATGATGTGCCCGCTTACTCGGCCGGCCTCGGAATTCCAGCTGACGTGATCGCCGACATCGAACCGTTTCTTCGTCATGGTCATTATGCTGTGCGAGCCGCGTACTCTGGTGAGCGCCGATCCTCTGCGCGCGACAATGCGGCTCATGTTGTCGCTCGCAATCAAGTACTGGGGTTCTTCCGGCGTGGCATGTACCGTGGAACCGTCAAAGAAAAGATCCGCCGTCAGCACCCGTACGATCGTTCCTCTGATGATCCGGCCGGTTTCGGAATGCCGCCAGCTGACGCGATCGCCGAACTGAAACCCGTGCTTCCTCAGCGTCCTGCGGGTACTATGGCTGCAACGGGTCCTCTCGCTCGGTTGTCGTCGTATCATAATATGCCGTGCTGAAGATAGCAGGGATGATCGGTGGATGCGCGGCCAGATACGGCCGCAAAGAAAGAAAAAAGGAGTTCTTCGAAAGTTTGCGTTTGGCATAACGGTCCGGTCGTCACATGAGTGTGAGAGAGCGTGCGGCGAAAATTACTCCGGAAAGACTGAAAAAGTACGCCGACGGCGATCAATGCGTTGACAAAGACGGCGCCACGCCGAAGCGCCAATGTGAAAACACGCGCACCAGAGCTGCTCGGCTGCGGCAAACCGTGCGCTGGCTTGCGCGTTCGCGCTTTGACGGTTCCGGCGAGCCTTATTGCCGTTTGATGTCGACGACCCAGACCTCGGGCCCGCTGTCGCAGTACGCCCAGGCGAATTCGTTGGGATGCTCGGCGTCCAGCTGGTAGCGCAGAGGCTTAGGGTCGTGGTCGTTCGTGATGCGAAGCGACTCGCCGGATTTCAGCGCGGAAAGGATCTGGAGGATGCGCGGGTGCTTCTCGCGCGGTGGGATGGTTCGGACGTCTAATTCAACCATGCGCTAATTCTATGCCTCGTTGTGGCTTTGCGCGTGTCACTACGGTTACTGCACGCCCAAAAGTACTCTTGCTCGAGGGGAGATGCGGTCGGGAGTCCAGGGTGGATCGAAGGTGAGCTCGACCTTGCACCGTGTCGCCCACGGCAGCGCTTGTAACGCACGGGTGGCGTCGGCTCGAATCGTCTCGTGCATCGGACAACCTTGGATCGTCAACGTCATGCGAACGTCGATGTCGCCGCCTGCATCGATCTCCACGCTATAAACGAGACCGAGGTCGACGACGTTGACGCCGATCTCGGGATCGATGACCTGTGCGAGCGCGGCATAGACTTCGTCTTCACGCGTCATGTGCGGTAATCAACTCCTCTTCGCGCGCCGAGATGCGGACGATGTATGCACCGCCGGGATGCTGATCGCAGCGGTACGCCAGGCTGCGTTCCGCTAGCTCCGGAAAGAGCATGAGCGGCCGGCGGTCGAGCCACGCTTCGAGCACGTCAGAGTCTTTTAGCGTGTCGAGTTCGGCAAGGATGCGGACCAGCGGCTCCGGTGGATGGAGCCCGCGGCAGTCGAGGGTTCGTTGCATGATATTCTCCGATAACGAACGATGACGCGGGCGAGCGCCGCCAGGCTGAGGAGCACGCCCGCGTAATACAGAATTTCTGGTATTCCGAACAACGTCGGACCAACGGCCGCGATCGCATTTCCAAGTGCGCCGATGGTGAGGGCAAGCAGTGCGAATCCAGACAGACGCAGATCGACGGCCCCGCTGAGCGGAGGCAGTTGTGCTTGCGGGTATCGGTCTTTCGCACGCTGCCAGGCAAGAAATCCAACGATCTTATACGCGTAGCCGAGGATCGCCGGCGTGATCCAGCCGAGCACGGCGAGGATGACCGCGACCGGCGCAAGGGACGGCGCAACGGTCGCGCTCAGTGCCGCAAGCAGCGCGAGAATTGCGAAACTCCACGTCACGACGGCGTAGCGAAGGCTCACGTCGAGCACCCGCCGCAGACGCCGGCGCAAGACGCCGGCTTGAATAATGATGAACGCGACGAATGCAACGAGCACGGCTGCGAGCATGCTGCGCAAGATCCACACAGGGCCGAACCAGCAGAGCGCCGCGACAACCGCGAGAGCCGGGACGCCGAGCGCTGGGAGAAAGCGGCGTAGTCCATCGTCAGTGTGCGACAGCGCGAACATCGGAACGAGCCGGTAGGAAATCGCGACGATCGTCGCGGATGCGAAGCCCGCGATTGCGAGTAATGCGTGCACGGGCGCGAGGCGCAGCCACCCTCCACTCGTTGCGCCGCCGAAGGCCAACGCCATCTGCGTTCCGATCGCGGCGGCTCCCAAGAGCGCGGCGACCGCAATCGCCAACGCAATCCGCAGACGGAGTTCACGCGAGGCAAAGATCAGCCGCGCGAGCATCGCGAGCGACCATGCGCCGATCCCAACTGCGAGAAGAGTGCCCGCGGGCACGAACAATCCCGCGCCCTCGAACGATGCGACGAGCAGAGCAAAACCGATTGCGATCGGCGCGCCGAAAGCGAGCGCGACCCATGCGGGGAGCGTGCGCCCTCCCGTGACGACCGGAATGAGCTGATGCGTTGCCGCCACGATTGAGAGCACGATGAAGGCGGCAAAGGCATGAATGACTGCGAGCGTCGGAAAGGCCGTCGGATGCGCGAGCAAGGATGGTCCGTCGATGGCGAGCACGAGGCTTCCGAAGATAAGAAATGCAAACGCGATTGCCAGTCCGCCCAGCGTCCCACGCGGGTCGGAGATCGCTCCCTCAAACGTGGTCACGGTCGGGAGAAGAAGACGTGGTATTCGTTTGGGCCCTCGACATTGCAGCGGTACGTAAAGCCGCGGCGCTTCATGACCGCGTACAATGGAACCGGCTCAAAAGAGTTGATCAGCAGCAGCGATTGATTTCTTGCTAACCCGTCAACGGCGTCCATGATCGCCGTGAACGGCTCCTCGCCGCGTTCGTGGAAGGGGCGAACGTCAAGCGTCACAGTGTCGTCCATGCTCTCAGACTAGATCACCGAGGCAGGATCGGAAAATATCTTTAGTTACACAGCGCCTGCAGCCGCAGGCGGTCGATGCGGGCGACGCGTCCGCGTCTCAACTCGATGGCGCGCTCCCGGGCGAGCTTGGCAAGACTGCGAGCCGCCACAATCCGAACCGTCCCCGCGATCGTGGCAATCTGCGCTTGCGACATTTGTGAGAGCGGCGGTAACGTCGGCACCAAGCCCTCCGCCGGTCCCGCGTAGGGAAGAAGAGAACGCGCGATGCGCGCCGTGGTCGAGCTAAAAACGGCACGCATCATGCGCTCGGAAAGCTCCCGAGCCCGCAGCGCCGTGCGCCTTCCCAAGCGCAATGCCAACATCGGATATTGGCGCGCAATCTCGATCGCCAGGGTGCGTGGGACCAAGACGACTTGCGCCGCCCCATATGCGGCAACGAGGCGCGCGGGGGCAGCGCCGTCGTCAAAAAATTCGATGACGCCGCACGTGTCGAACGGGAGCGCTTCGTACAGAAGCTGCTCGCGGCCCTCAGGCGACGAGGCGATCGCGGCAATGAGTCCGGTTCGTACGAACGCGAGCGCCCGCAAATGCTCGCCTTGCTCGATCAGCACGCCGCCGGGCTGCAACGAGCGCTCCTCGGACGCATCTGCCATTCGCTTCACCGCCTCTTCGCCGAGATCGGCGAGGATCGAGCAATGCCGCAGAAAGCTTGCAACATCGGTGAGAATCGGCTCCTTGGGCACGCGCTTGATCGTTACGCACCACACGTCTTCATCGGGCGTCTCTTGGTCCCAAACGAACGCGTCGGTGCGCTGCTGGTCGAACTCGAAGCGCAATGGACGAGGTTCGTGGTCGGAGACGATCACGAGTTGCCCTCCGATTGGAAGCGCATCGAACGCGGCAAAAACACGCGGGTGCCGCTCCCACGTGGGATACGCGCGCACGTCGAGCCGAGTTATAAGCCGCGTCACGACCTTTGTGACACCACGCACTGTTGCTATCGGTTCGGAGGGGCGCGCGGGGTGTCCCGCTTCACCGAGAACTACGGCGTGATGAGAGCCGTGAGCAACTTGCGTCCGTCGTCGCGCTTTTTACCAGTCACCGTCACCTCGCATCCTCCATGAAAGGGACGCTTCCGCCGCCCGGCTGCACGATTCCGTACCGTTGCAGCGTCTCGTCGTGCACTTGCCGCATAATCGTAGTTGTCATAATCTCGCCTCACGATCTCGTGCATGGATAAAGTCCTTGAACGTCTCAAACTCGGTCTCGAGCGCGTCTTTGAACTGCTCGAGTACGGAGCGTACGATCCGCCGTGCCATGAGGTCGTCAAAACTGCACCAGCCTTTGAAGAGCAGCTCAGTTTTGCCGGCGAGCGGACGGATCGTCAATCGACCCGATAAGTCCGAGCAGGAGGCATCGTCTGTATGCCATTCCAGCTCGATGCGATCGTCAAAACGGGATACAAGTGCTTTGTTCGGATGTGGATGGCTTACGACGAGCGCGACGCAGGTCATTGCTAAAGCATGCGACTCTGAAGAGTCCTTGTGCGGAACGGTGATGGCAAGTCGATTGTTTCGCACGCATAGATACCGCTCGATTCCTTCGAGGGCAAGTGACGGAGGCACTGAGACGACCACCGGCTCAAACTCCACAAGGTCCATCATCTTCATTTCATCACCTTCCGTTTCTATCGTAACGCCGGCGCCCGTCTGGCGAAGCAACTAGAGTGACAAACCTGTTTTCGGAGAGCCGCTTGAGACTGTAACCCTGGTGGCCGCAGCCGGCGGAAAGCGTGCCGTATGATTGAGGCACACTGTGTGTCCTGAGGAGAGGATTGAGTTTATGGCCAGCCATACAGCGTCGATCGTCGTGCACGCTCCCGTTTGCGACGTTTACCAATCGTGGATGAGACTCTATCATTATCCGCTTTGCATGTCGAACGTTCGCAACCTCTCGTATATCGATTATGAAAGCACGCGCTGGATCGCCAACGTCGTAGGCAGTCACGGATGGATGGCGCGTAACGAGAATTGGATTCCGAACCGTCAAATCGGATGGAGATCGATTGAGGGTCCGCAAAACTCGGGCTTAGTCGAGTTTTCGTCGAAGCCGAACAGCGACACGCAAGTCAACGTGGTGGTCGAATATCTCCTGAGGGCCGGGCACTTCGGACGGCTCATCGAAGCGCTCGGCGCCGGCAAGGCGTTCGAACGACGGCTACGCCGCAATCTGGAGCGTTTTGCCCAGGAGATCGACAAACAGGGCAAGAGCGCCGCTCTGGATCGTCGATTCGCAGATGCTCGCATGCGCGAAGGACGCGGCGATACGCTGGCGCAGGACGCGCGCAACGTCTCGACACTCGCCGAGGCGATTTCCAGCGCTGAGCCCTTTGAAGCACTGTAACTTCGGTGCTGGTGCACTCGAACGAGGTACCGTACGATTGAGGCATGCCGTACGTCATCACCGAACCGTGTATCAGCGTCAAGGATAAGTCGTGCGTCGACGTTTGTCCGGTTGACTGCATTCATGGCAACGAGAAAGATTCTCAGCTCTACATCGATCCGGAGGTGTGCATCGACTGCGGCGCGTGCGTCTCTGCATGCCCCGTCGAAGCAATTTACGCCGAGGCAGACGTGCCGGAGAAGTGGGAAGGCTATATCGCCATCAACGCGGACTGGTATAAGCAGCAGACGCAGGAGAAAACCAAGGTTGGTTAGGGGCCAGCCGGTTGCTCGTGTCGCGGATGTCGCGCGGGGTAGCACGCATCGCGTGGTCGTCGACGGGCTCGAAATATTGCTCTGCAACGTCGGTGGGCGCATTTACGCGATCGAGGATGTGTGCACCCACGAGGGGGCCCCGCTAGACGGAGGCCAGCTCGAGGACGTTCGGATCACCTGTCCGCTGCACGGTGCGGTCTTCGATGTCACGACGGGAGCGGTCTTAGCGTTACCGGCAATCGTCCCGCTCCGTACCTTCCCCGTTGAAATCGAGAACGGCGAGGTATGCGTCGTTCTCTAAAGAGACGTCGTCACCGCTGCCGATACGCCGTGGATGACGACAACGGGGCACGACGCACGGCGTGTGACCTCTTGGACCCATCGTGTAATACGCTCGCGGTGTGGGCCGCTCGTCACCGTCAAGAACGCGACATCGGCGTTGACGTTTTGGATGACGTTCAAGGTCGCTTCGCCCGGCTCACCCTCTTTCGGGTGAACGTGAAAACGCCGAAAACCAGGCTCTTGGGAGCATGTCTTCTAGTACTGGGTTAGTAAGACACTACAGCACGCTACGGTAGCATCGTCACGCAGGGTGAAGCCTGCGCGTGCAACAGCACCGAGAACCGTGCTTGCGCACAGGCGCTCGCTTCGCTGCAGATACTCGTGGCTGATCCGTGCTAGGCCGCGGCTTCCAAGCGGCTCATGCGGTGCCGTATGCGATCGAGCCTCCGAAACACCGTCGGTGAATGCCAGAAACGCCTGTCCCTTGCCGAATGGAATAAATCGACCAGCATAGGCCCCTTGCGCTGAGATGCCGAGCACGGCGCCCGTTGGCGCAAGGTGGTCATGCTTCGCATTTCCTTGAAACAGAAGCGCCGGCGGACCGCCCGCGTCGCCGTATGCCATCAGGCCGTCGGGGAAAAGCGAACCAACGACCGCCGTTGCGAAGTAGCCTGATGCATCGCATTCACGTTGTAGAAAGCGGTAGTACGCGGCATTCATCGCCGCTAAGATAAGATTCGGTTCTCGCGTCCAGGCTGCGGCTGCGCGGTAGCTCGTGCGCAGAAACGCGGCGTGCCGGCGACCGACGTCACCTTTCGCTGATGCGTCTCCGATCATGAAGGTTATGCTACCGTCATCGCGCCTCGTTATGTCGGCGAAGTCACCGCCGGCCCGGCGCGGATCTGAGGGACTTCTTCCGGCGAGCGTTATGTCGAAGGTGAGGTGACACGTTTCAGGCGCGATCTCCGGTCGTTGCGTCTCCGTCCAAAGTGCCGTCATAATTCTCAATAGACCGGCGATTAAATTGCTTTTAGAATAAGCTTCTTGCCGATTCTTCTTAATAAGAAGACAACATACCGCGGCCCGCGCCGCAACTGCGGCAATTTCGGCGATTCCGGCATTCTTTTCGGCCGTGAGGGCATCGTCGGTTGGCTTGCATGCTATCATGGTTCTGCAGTGCAGCTCTCGCTCTGGCGCGCTACCGTCATCGTCGCAATATGCGTTCTGGCTGCCGCGTGTGTCCCGAACAGTCCAACACGACAGCAACAACAATATGCGCGGGTTGTGGCAAACGACGTCGTCACGAAGTTCCTTGCTCAAAATCAAACCCTATACGATCATCGCCGCGATCGCAGGTCTGTCGCTGGGGATCGCTATCGGTGCATCTTTCGCAAGGATTCTTCTAGGTGTGACGGGTGGTTTCGTCGTTGGCGTAGCGTTTGGAGCTTGGCAGGACCGCAACATCCAGTAGCCAGGGGAAGGGTGGATGACGCGCTTCGTCGCGGCGGTTGCCTTTCGCCGTGTCCGCCATTTGTGGTACGCGTCATCAAGAATACGCTTTGACGAAGCGGCCGGCGTGCATCACGGCACGCGGCCTTCGAAGAGTCGCGACATCGTCGAGCGGATCGCCGTCGACAATCAGCAAGTCGGCGGCCTTTCCAGGTTCCAGCGATCCGAACTTCTCACCCATCCCCAGCGCCTTCGCCGCCGTGCTCGTCGCCGCGCGCAGCACCGCATCCGACGGCATGCCGTACTCGCGCATGCATTCGAGCTCGCCAATCAGCGATGGATGAACCGTGTCGCACGAGCCGGCATCGGTTCCCGCGACGATCGTCAGGCCCGCTTCCAGCGCCATGCGGAAGCTTTCACGGTGCGCGGCGACGGCCGTCTTGGCTTTCGCCGTGGCGTACGCGGGGATCGTGCCGTCCGAGCCGTCGGCGATCTTGCGATAGATGAGGAGCGTCGGGCACAGCACCGTTCCGCGTTCCTTCATCTCTCTCACCAACGGTTCGTCCAGGAAGATGCCGTGTTCGATCATGTCGATCCCGGCGCGCACGGAATCACGAATGCCCTGCGTGCCGAGCGCATGCGACGCAGCTTTAAGCCCGAAGCGATGCGCCTCGCCGGCAGCTGCAGCCAATTCTTCATAGCCGAGCTCGCTTTGCCCGATCTCTTCCGCCTCGGGTCTGCCGTAGACACCGCCGGTAGCCGAGACTTTGATGACGCCCGCGCCCAGCGTCACTTGCCGGCGCACCGCGGAGATCACCTGCGTCGGGCTGTCGCAGAAGATGCCCCAAAAAGGATCGTGGCCGCCGGTCATGATGATAGTTTGGCCGGCGGCGATCACGCGGGGGCCTTCGACGTAGCCGCGATTGATCGCGCGCGCAACGGTGATCGCGATATCCCAATTGCCACCGAGATCCAGCACGGTCGTAACGCCGCCGCGCAGTTCCGCCTGAGCGTTGGCGACGGCGCGAATCGTGGTGAGTTGCTCTCCCTCCTTGTCGACGACCGACACGGGATCCGGAGAACCGCTCCACATGAGGTGAACGTGCATGTCGATGAGTCCGGGCATGACAAACGCGCCGCCGACGTCGACGATATTCGCGTCGGACGACGGTTTGGTTGCGCCGCTCGGACGCACGGCGCTTATCTGCGTGCCTTCGACGATCAGGTCCATCTTAGGCTGCGGGTCGGCCCGAATGCCGTCCCATACTGTCGCATTGTGAAGAACGACGGTCATTTACTTCCTTTCACGAATGGCGGACTCCAAGAAACAATTCGGCTATGGTCGGCGATTCTAAGAGCGCGGTCGCCGAGTCTTCGGCGACGACGCGGCCGGACTCCATGACGTAGGCGCGGTCAGAGATTTCGAGCGCTTTGAGCGCGTTCTGCTCGACCAAGAGAACGGCAATACCTTGGCTGCGGATCCACGAAATGCGCTCGAAGATGATACGAACGTTGTCGACGGATAGCGCCGCGGACGGTTCGTCCATGATGATCAGCTCGAAAGGCCGATTGATTAGCGCGCGAGCGATCGCGAGCATCTGTCGCTCGCCTCCGGAAAGCAATCCGGCGCGGCTGCGCAAGCGCTGCTTTAGCCGCGGAAAGAGCTGGAGTATCTCGTCGAACGCGACCGCGAAATCCGACCGCTTGAAGCATACCTCCAACGTTTCCTGCACGGTGAGCGATGGAAAGATGTTGCGCGTCTGCGGAACGTAGGCGATGCCGTTCTCGAGCGTCTTCTCCGGATCGATGCCGGTGATGTCGTGACCATTCATGCTCACGCTGCCACATTGCGGCTTCACGAGGCCAACAATCGTATCGAGCATCGTCGACTTGCCGGCGCCGTTGGGGCCGATCACCGCGACGACCTCGCCGGGCTGCACGGCGATGCTGACGCTGCGAACCACCGATTGCCCGCCGTAGCCGGACTCGAGATCGCGAACGTCGAGTAAGCTCACACGATTCCTAAATACGCTGCTTGCACGCGTTCGTCGCGCTGCACCTGGTGAGGGCTGCCCGATGCTATCAAGTCGCCGTCGACGAGCACGTAGACGACGTCGGAGATCTTCATGATCGCTTCGAGATTGTGCTCGACGACGAGCAGCGTCAGCCCCGCATCGCGCAGCGCGATCAAGTGCTCGAGGATGCGCGACGCTAAACCAGCCGGGACGCCCGCGAGGGGCTCGTCCAGCATGAGTAGGCGAGGCTCTAGCATCAAGGCGCGTGCCAGCTCCAAGAGCTTTTTCTGTCCGACGGGCAGCGCAGCTGCGGGCGTGTCGCGCAGGTCCGTAAGCTCGAGAAACTCGAGCAGACGCGCCGCGCGCTTGCGGTTGGCCGCTTCCTGCCGCTCGATGGAACGTCTTTGCCACAGCACGTGCGGAAAGAGCTCGCCGATCTGGTTCGGCGCGGCAACGAGCAGGTTGGCTTCGACGGTCAACGTGCCGAACTCGTGCGGCAGCTGAAACGTTTTGACGATGCCCTCGCGTGCGCGCCGGTACGCTGCGAGCGGCGAGATGTTCCGGTCGCCATACATGATCCGGCCGCTGTCGGCGCGCAAGAAGCCCGCGATAATATCGAATAGCGTCGTCTTTCCTGCCCCGTTGGGTCCGATCAGCGCCGTGATCTTTCCGAGCGGGACGTCGACCGACACCGACTTCAGGACGAGCGTCTCTCCGTAGCTCTTCATTACGCCGGTTGCGGTGAGCAGGCTCTGCCCGTTCATGTCGTCGGAGCCTCGGCTTTCCTCGCCATCTCGGCTTTCTTGCGGCGCATCGCAATCGTGCCCATCAGGCCGTTCGGGCGGAAGAGGACCAGCACGATCAGCAGCAGACCGATGAGCATGAAACGCATGGCGGCAATCTGCGTTGCTGAGATCATCGGAAGATAATCGGGCAACACGATCGTGCCTTGCAGGAACACGATCAAGACGAATGCGCCTATTATGGGACCCAAGATGCTGCCAACGCCGCCCAAGATCAGCGCGATGAACGTGTTGAACGTGACGTCCGGCGAGAACTGTTCGGGCGAGATATATTGCACCCAGCTGGCGTACAGCGCCCCCGCGAAGCCAGCGATTCCGGATCCGATCACGAGCACCAAAATCTTGTAGCCGGTGGTATTCTTACCAAGGGCTTGCGCCGCCGCTTCGTTCGCCTGAATGGCGCGCAGCAACCGTCCGAGCGGCGAATGCGCGAGCCGCCACATCATCCACGCCGATGCGAACACCGCGAGAACGATGATCAGCAACGTCAGGGCCTGAGCCGCGCCATAGCCCAACTGCGCGAACGGTCTCGCGATACCGCTGATTCCGACGGAGCCTTTCGTCAAACCACGCTCGTTCAGGATGAACAGCACGATGAGCTGCGAGAAGCCGAGCGTGACGACTGCGAGATAGTCGCCTCCGAGGCGAATCGTCAGCACGCCCAGCGGATAGCTCGCGGCCGCAGAGAGCAACGTCGCAACCGCCCACGCCAGCGGCCACGACCATCCATACGACGTCGTCAAGATCGCACTCGTGTAGGCGCCGATTGCTACGAACGCCACGTAGCCGAAATTGACGATGCCGGTATAGCCCATCTGGAGATTCAGGCCCAGCGCCAGCATCGCGTACAAAAGGCCGAACGCCGCAACCGTTAGCGCATAGCTCATATGCGGGCGGACTCACCGAAAAGCCCGCGCGGCCGCACGAACAGCACGACGATGATGAGGGCGAACGCAATGCCAGACTCGTAGCTGGATGGCAACCACAAGATGCCGACTTGGCTCACGATGCCCATCAAAAACGCACCGATTGCGGCACCGAACGGGTTGGCGATTCCGCCGAGGATCGCGGCAGCGAATGCGAGCAGCAGGATGTCCCATCCTAGCGTTGGCGTGAGCACGTCGCGCACGCCGAGCAGGATGCCCGCGATTCCGGCGAGCACCGATGCGATGACCCACATCGCGAGCAGCGCACGCTGCGGATTGATGCCGTTCAGGCGCGCGAGATCGAGGTTGTCGGCGACGCAGCGCATCTCGCGCCCGATTCGGGTTCGCCTCAGCATCCACCACACAGCAAACAGCGAGCCAATCGCGACGAGCAGAAGGATGAGATCGTTGGGGGTAATCGTAACGATCCCCATTCGAATCCCGCGCTGCGGCGGAAACGGGAAGGTGCGAAAATCCGCGCCGAACGTTAGGATGGTTCCGTAGCGTAGGAAAAGCTCGATCCCGATCGACGCCAAGAAGAGACTAAACATCGGTTGGCCGGCAAGGCGGCTATAAATACCTTTGTGCATGCCGATGCCCAAGAGAGCGACGGCGATCAATGCGAGAAGAATCGCGATCGGGAATAGAATGTTGGCCTGCGTGAGCGCAGCCCAGGCCACGTACGCTCCGATCGTTATTAGCGAGCCGTGCGCAAGATGCGGAAAGCCTGCGATGCGCCAGATTAGCGCCAAGCCTAGCGCAGGCAGTGCGAGAATCGCCCCAGAGACGATCCCATCAACCAGGTGCTGCGCGAGGAGTGCGAACATGCGCTAGCTGGCGGCCGAACCAAGCTCCTTGGCCGTATACGTTGCAACTTGCGTGCGCTTAGTCCCGGAGATCTCCCAGACTGCGAAATCGGTCACGATGTTGTGCGATTCATCGAAATCGCAAGGTCCGGATGCACCTTGATAATTGATCTTCTTCCCTTGGCGCAAGAGCTTCACTCCGCTCGCGTAATCGTAGACCTCCGTTCCCGGAGGATCGGCGATATCTCTGACTTTCGCCGCAACGTCGTCGCCTTTGCTCGACTTCGCGGCTTCGACTGCGAGCGCAAGGATGTTCACCTGATCGTGCACTTGGGCGGGCCAGAAGCTCAGCGGATCGGCAAGATCGGCGCCGGTTGCGGTGTGATAAGCCGATGCAAACGCCTTGAAACCGGGCGTGCCGACGGGCGGTACGCCGTCGACCGCGAGGAGGCCGTTTGCCGCTGCGGTGCCGACATTCTTCACGAGCGAATCGTTGAACGCGAAGCCAGGACCGATGAGGTGCGTCTTCACGTCGCTGGCGTACCATTCTTTAACGATGATCGATGCATCGGGCGTGTAGCCGGCCACAACGAGCAAGTCGGGTTTATCGGCGAGCGCTTTCTGCACGTCGCCTGCGTACGATGATGCACCGGGGTTGTAGACCACGATCGTGGGCGTCGGCATGTGAAGACGGCTCCACTCGTCGTTAAACGAGTCCCGCACGGCGAGCGCGAACGGATTGTTCAGCGCGAGTACCGATACATTGGCGTAACCTTTCGATTTTGCGTAGCGCGCGATGCTGACGCCGTATGGGCGATCGGTCGGCTGCGTGCGGAAGACGAGCTTGCGATATTTCGGCGACGTAACATCGGGCGCGCCCGACGTGTTCATCTCGACGATACCCGCTTGCGTGGTGAGCGGAAGAACCGCGAGCGTGACGGCGCTGGACCAAGTTCCCAAGATCGCGACGACGCGGTTGAGGCTCATGAGCTTTTGCGCGGCCGTGACGGCAGCATCGGGCGCAGTCTGGTCATCGACGGTATAGAGTTTCAAGCGACGCCCGAGTGGCGGACCGGCTTTGTTCACGAGGTCGGCGGTGATTTGCGCAGATTTGAGCATGTTCGTGCCGTAGGGGGCGCCGCCGCCGGTCAGTGGTACGAGAATCCCGATGGGGATGTCGTTGTCCTGTGCCGCTGCGGCCTGGAGATGCAACCCGACAATCGTCGCAGTTGCCGTAAGTGCGCCCGCAGACTGCATGAAGCGTTCACGCGTGATAGCCATTTTCGTTCCTAGTTCCTTTCAAGTGGTAGAACTGAAACGCGGTGCATGCGGAGTCCTTGTACACGGCGAGGTCCGCTATCCGCGTACAAAGAAGACGAGGCTGGCGATGCAGGCGACGCCCATTTCTTCGCGAGTATTCGATATTTTAGCGGCTTTGGACGAGGCAATAGGGCTGAACTGGTTCAAGCACGCGCGCGCTGCGGGCGCAGCCGACGACCTGTTACGAGTCGTGACCGCCGACGGCATGTTCACGACCAAGATCGACGGCTGGATCCACGCGGCTACCGTCACGACGATGAGCATCGCGCGCTTCGCGACCGAAGGCGAAGCCGCTCGTCTCGACATGGAGCAGATCACGTCGTGGTCCGGCGGCAATTCCGCGCTTCGCTACGGGCGCTGGCAGACCGACTTCCATTGGAAGATCGACACGCGGCTTTGGCAGTACGGTCTTTATCTGAAGTTCATGCGGGATGCTTACCGCGACGCGATCGACGACTGCCGCGACGTCTCCGACGAAGAACGCCGGGTGTTGCAGCGCGTGGTCACGGAATTCTTCGATCAAGCCGAACTTGCGCTGTTGTATCGTTGGGAAGTGATCGAGCGATCTCGCGGCTTTGCGCCTCACCCGGATGCGACTGCGGGTGCCAAGGATCGCGGCTACACGTATGAAGTCGTCCTTCCTTTGCCGCAGCCGCGGTTCGAGCACTTAGAAGAAACCGGGCCGCCGCCTTTTCCGCGTCTTGACGGTAGGCTGTCGTCGAGGAGTGAGCGGCTCGCCGCGGCGTGGCTGCAGGAGGCGCAGAAGGCCGGCATTGCGGATCGCTGGCTGCGCGTGCGTCTGGGTGAACGTTACGTTCCGACGCGTTTCAACGGCTGGGAGAGCGGCATGGAGGCGACGCTGCTGTTCTTGCGAGCTTTTGCCGATGGGCACCGCGTCACAGTCGACCGCAACGAGATTCCCGCTGACCTGACGGACTTCGATCTTGCTAATCACGCCGTTCGCTTCGGCCTCGTTCAAGCGGAGTTTCAGCGCCGCCTCGAAGGCGGTTCAGCGGAATTGACCGCGTTGCTGCGCGCGGAAGTGGAGGCGATGACCTCGGATCCCATCCGTGACATCGCGAGCGAAACACTTACTGCCTTTTTCGACGCAGCAATTGCGGCAGCCGAGGACGTAACGAGAAGAAGATTGCCGATCACGGAAACAGCACTTCCCGAACTCGAAGGCAGCCGCCCCATTCATCCGCGCTTCGCCGCCGAGGATCCGATGGAGCCGCTACCGTGGGAAACTAAAGATCCCATCGCTCACCGCAAGCGCATGGAGAGACTAGGTTACACGATCTAATACCGGCGATCGTTTGCTTTCGGTTGGAGCCGGCACGGGTTCTTGTGAAAGATATTGCGAGACCTGCGCGGCTTAAAACTCAGGCATGTGGCACCAGTGCTTCACGAGACTTGCCTAAGCCATAGTTCCCGGATTCCATAATTTTCTTCGAAACGCTCTCTGCGACGTTTCGCACCATGGCGCCAAAACGATCCAGTCGCTCCCGTTGCGGCGGGTAATCAAAGAAACTGATGCTGATTGCGGCAATCGGGTGACCCGCCTCATCAAGGACGGCGGAACCGACAGCCGTCAACCCTGCGTGGCTCTCTTCACGCGCCAGGCCCCAGCCGCGTCTCCGCGCGTCGGTAAGGTCTTTTTCAAGTTCTTTTCGCGTCCGAAGCGATTTCTCCGTGAGGCCACGTAGCTTCTGTCCTTTGCCTAAATGCTTGTCGATTTCTGCCGGGGACATATGAGCCAAGATCGCCTTACCCGAGGAAGTTGTCGCGCAGGGCAGACGATCGCCAACTTGCCAGATGAATCGTATGGGCAATGTCCCGGCTCGGTAGTTCAGGATGATGATGTCGTCCTGGTCGAGTACGGCCAGATACGCTGTACATTGTGTATTTTCTACGAGCTCATCCAATGCCCGCGTCAAGAGAGACGACAAGGGACTCGCGGTCAAGTAGAGACTGCCGATTTCAAAGGTGCGAAGGCCAATGTGATAACCCGGTCCGTCTCCATGCTTTTCAATGAGGCCAAATGCCTCGAGCGTCGCCAAGAGTCGCAACACGTTGGTTCTCGGCAGCTTGAGTTTCCGAGAAAGCTCGGAGACGTTGAGAATCGGCGTTGATCGGTTAAAGCAATTTAGAAGACTTACTGCATTCTTGACCGTTTTTGATATTTCGGGCACTCAGATGGCTACTACCGCTGCAAGATAGCGTGAATTGGCGACACCGAATGATACATCTCGCCGGCCCACTTGGGTGTAACCGCTTCTGGATCAAGGCTAAACGTAGAAGTCTCGGCAAGAATCCCCTTGACGGCTTCCGCGGCCTCGACACGACCCACGTACCGGCCCACGCAATAACCCGGCCCATATCCGAACGCCAAGTGAGGACTTTTCTGTGGTCGTTCAGCGTCGAAAGCATGCGGGCATGCCCATCGCTCCTCGTCGCGGTTCGCGAGTGGCGTGATTAAGTAAATCGAATCGCCAGGGCGCATTTTCTGTCCGCCAATCTCGACCTCCGTCTTGACAACCCGTCGTATTGTTCGAAAAGGCGTCAAGAACCTCAAACCCTCCTCGACGAAGCCTGCCACGAGTGAGGGGTCACGTCGCAGCTTCGCTTGCAGTTCTGGGTCGCGACATAGCGTGTACAGAAGGCCGCGCAAGAGCGGCTTCGTTTCATTGTCCAGACTGCTCCACGACGTGCTCAAAACATCATGCTCGTTCCAATCAGGAAATACGCTGGGACCTTTCTGCCAGAGTGCGCTGAACAGATCGTCGCGCGGGTGTTCGCGGCGGTCCCTGATGATGGGCAACAGCACAGATGCCATTGTCTTCAGTGCCGCTTGGCCGTCTTGGGCAATTTGCGATTCGAGAGAAATCCCCGATCCTGAATGCAACGCCTCTTTCCACTTGGCGCGGATGCGCATCTGGAACAGTAGGCTTTCCATCAAAGACGCATCCGCCGTGTCGAGGCCCAAAAAGTCGCACCCGACGAGAAACGGAACGGTGTCAGCGTAATCCGCAGCGAGTTCAGCTCGCCCCTGTTTGACGAGCCGCGAGCTTCGGTCGCGGGATATTTCACTGGCCCTTTCCCGAATATTCTCTGCGAAGGTCTCACCCGTGAGTTTCATATGCAGCGAGTGCATGCGCACGTGGTCACGACCTTCGAGCATCAGGAGATGCCTGCCCCAGAATTCGGGAGCACCTTCCCGTTGTGGAATGTCGCGCCAATAGTCGCGTGAGTCTTGAAGTATGCGCGCCGCCTCCGCATATCCGGTTACGATCCAAGCGTCGCGTTCGGCGTTCCAATACACACTACGATCACCCATCCATTGACGAAACGTCGCCCCGACCTCCGCCTCTACGGGGCTGTGTGCTCTATCTGGGTCAATCGTGTCACGAGATGTCACGTCAACCTACCTCTCCACGGTCGCATGTCGATGCGCTGATGAAAATCCGCTTGGCAACGAACGTACCGGAGCATTTGCACTTTTGCGGGCTGTCCGATTATCGGATACGATGTCCATATTTATCTATTCCCGCCTAATCGGAATCAACCTGCTCATATGGGTTTCGCGGGGAGGGGAGACGAGATTAGGACTTCCATCAAGTCCTCTCCGAAAAAAGATTTCTGCGATACTTAGCCTTCGCGCAACGCGAAAGAAAATGCCACATCGCGACTACAATACTACGCGTCCAATCGTCGAAGGTGCAGAACCATGATGCACAATAAAAGCATTCCCAGAACAGCTAGCACCATCTTGAATCCCCCACGGTAACCTCGACCGTACGAGAATCGTAACGCGTCGCTAACCGCGACAACTAGAACCGCAGTTACAACCCGAAACTTTGCGCTAATCCGCCGAAAGAATAGCGGTCGTCCCACGGAGTCGGGATGGTACGCTCGAACGCGAGTGTCGTATCACGCACGGGTCACCGTACGCCGCCCCTACCGTCTCGATCTGACGGTCGATGCCTTGCGCCGGGTGCGTGCAAATCTCGTCGATGTCATGACGCCCGATGGCCGATACATGCGTGCCCTCGGCGCGAACGAGACGCGGGTGAACGTTGTGGAAGTGCAGCAGCTGGATGCAAGGACGCTCGATGTTCACATCTCCGGGCAGCGCGCCAGGCAACACCTCGAGACCGTCTCACGGATGCTCGGTGTCAAGGTCGACTTGCATTCGTGGTATAGGAGCGCAAAGCTGGTCCCGTGGATCGATGCGCTCGCCAAAGAGTTCCGTGGACTGAAGCCGCCTCGGTATCCCGAACTTTGGGAGGCCCTTTGTCACGGGATCGTCTTTCAGCAACTGAGTATTCAGGCGGGTGCCGCCGTGATGGCGCGTTTCGTCGAACGGTTCTCCAAGCCGGTAGCGCATGGCGGAGTCTCGCTCTACCCGTTTCCGTGTCCACACGCGATAATGGATGCGACGTTGCGACAGGTGCAGTCGGTTGGCTTGAGCCGCATGAAAGCGTCCTATATTCGCAACGCCGCGCAGATCGTCGTCGCGGGGAATCTATCGGCGCGCCATATCGAGCGACTCTCGACTAACGACGCGAAAAGTGCGCTGTGCGAACTGCGAGGCATCGGCCCATGGAGCGCGGCCTTAGTGTTGTTGCGTGGCTTGGGACGTTTAGACGCGTTTCCGCTCGGCGACGCGGGTGCTGTGCGCGGGCTCAAGAGGTTTTCTGTCAGCGGCCCGGCGCAAATCTCCAAGGTCCTCTCGGAGCTCGGCGATACGCGCGGCATGCTGTATTTTCACCTCTTGCTGGCTCGTCGCATGACGGCGGGGGCTCCGCACATTATGGTTTGCCGTTCTGCGAGCGCCCGCGGAGAGTCCGGAGGACCGCGCGCGACGGATCGGCATGGGCGTCGACGCCGCGCTCTTTCTCCGGGATGATCGCGTTATCGGCGACGGCTGCCGTGGCGGGTCAAGAACGACGTGCGTGCCGATGACGGAGCTGAAAACCGTGGGCCGAGACCACCATGGATAGCGCAGCGCCTAACGCCACGAGTACGTGCGTTCGCAATCCGGCGCCGTGCTCGGTACGCTCGCGCTCTAGACCGACAATTGCGCCCAAGAATGACGCGACGGCCAGCCGGAAACGCAGACCGGCTGGTGCCGCCGCTACTACCATAAGTTCAAGTCGGTTCCAAGAACTCGGCGTAAATGAAGAACCCGTTTGCACGAGCCGGCGATCTCCTACGGGCCGATTGTCGCTGCGATGTCGCGTCGAGAGCACGATGACGCTAAGAGCGACACCGATGCCGATGAGGATCCAACTGACACCGGCGGTTCGCAGCGCATGCATCGGCCATAGCGCATCGAGCGATAGCGCGCCGGGACCGGCAAATGCGATGGCGAGGGCAATCATCGCATACATGCTCGGCAGCTCGTAGGCGCCGTTGTAG